>NZ_VMMQ01000052.1:0-30217 GCF_013277295.1 Streptococcus sp. 477 | reverse complement strand
TGATTTTAGGATAGTATTAAACGAATCCGGTGCAATTACAATCTTCATATTTTCCCTCATTCTAAACAGTCAATCAAAGGAAGAACTTCTAAAAAATCCCTCTTGTCAACATGATTCGGTATTTCTTTTTTGAGTACTTCTTTGGCACAAAAAGCGATTCCTAGTCCCGCCGACTTCAACATCAATAAATCATTGGCCCCATCACCGATTGCAACCGTTCTTTCTTTAGGAAGTTTGAGTTTCTCTCTCCATTTTTCCAGAGTCTCTTTTTTGACCTGGGGACTGATAATTTGTCCAACTAATTTTCCTGTTAGAAGACCATCTTTGACTTCAAGTTGATTGGCAGAGAAATAGGCAATGCCAAGTGATTTTGCTAATCTCTCAACTATTGGTGTAAAGCCACCAGACACCAGACCAACTAGAATGCCATTCTGTTGGAGAATAGAGATGAATTCTTGGGTATTTGGCGTTAGATGAATAGAGTTGAAGACTGTATCAAAGACCGAAATAGGAAGGCCTTCCAACAAGGAAACTCTGTCTCGTAAACTGCTTTCAAAGTCCAACTCTCCTCGCATTGCTCGACTTGTAATCTGCGAAATTTCCTCCTCACGACCTACCTCTCTTCCCAACAAATCAATCACTTCTTCTAGGATTAAGGTTCCATCCACATCCATAACACACAATCCTTTTACTTGAGACATACCTTCTCCTCTCTAAACAGCCTAAAAATCGTATGAAGTCATCATACGATTTTATCTATTAATTAACTAAACTATGGTACAAGGCAAGATATGACTTGCAGGCTGTATCCCATGAGAAATCACACTCCATAGCTTGTTTTTGTAGATTTCTCCAAACATCAGGATGGTTTCTATACAAGTCCAAAGCTGTTTGGAAAGTCCAATTTAACCAATAAGGTGATAGATTGTCAAAGCTAAAGCCAGTACCGCTTCCTTCGATTGGATTAAAAGCGCGAACAGTATCTCGCAAGCCACCAACTTCATGGACCAATGGCAAGGTTCCATAACGCATAGCCATCATTTGAGACAAGCCACACGGTTCAAAACGACTCGGCATGAGGAAGAGGTCACAGGCAGCGTAGATTTCTTGAGCTAGTTTGACATCAAAAGTGATATTTGCTGATAGCTTGTCTGGGTAGATTTGAGCAAACCATGAGAAAGCTCCTTCAAAGGCTGGATCTCCAGTTCCCAAAAGAACAATCTGGACATCTTCCTGCAAGATATGGTGCAGACTTTCGACCACCACATCAAAACCTTTTTGACGTGTCAAACGAGAAACAATTCCCACCAGTGGAACGTCAGCTCTAACTGGCAAGGCAACTCTTTCTTGTAATTTTGCCTTGTTCTGAGCTTTTCCAGACAAATCTTCCTGATTAAAATGATAGTCTAAAAGAGCATCCGTCTGAGGATTATACAGGTCAGCATCAATCCCGTTCACGATACCAGACACCTTGCCAGACTCCATTCGAAGAATTTGATCCAAGTTACATCCGAACTGACTGGTCATAATTTCATGAGCATAGCTAGGTGAAACGGTTGAAACACGGTCAGCATAAAGAATACCAGCCTTCATCCAGTTCAGACAGTTGTTCCAGCGAAGGGTACCATCAGCATAACGTTCAAAGCCAACTCCAAACAAATCCCATAACATTCCTTCTGAAAATTGTCCTTGAAATTCCAAATTATGAATGGTTAAAACAGTTTTAATTCCTTGATAGGCTTGAATCCAACGGTATTTTTCCTTTAACAAGAACGGTATCATGGCTGTATGGTAGTCATGAACATGGAGAAGGTCAGGAATAAAGTCAATCCTTTCCATAGCCTCAATGGCAGCCAGTTGGAAGAAAGCGAAACGTTCCCCATCATCAAAATCACCGTAAACATGACCACGGAAGAAATAATATTGGCTGTCGATAAAGTAGAAAGTCACTCCGTTCAAAACTGTTTTCTTAATCCCACAGTACTGTCTGCGCCAACCAACACTCACCTCAAAATGAAGAACATCTTCAATCTGATTTCCAAATTTAGCCTCTACCATGTCATAGTAGGGTAAAATTACTGCAACTTCATGTCCCGCTTTTACCAGTGATTTAGGAAGAGCGCCAATGACGTCTCCCAGACCACCTGTTTTTGAAAAGGGTGCACCCTCTGCTGCTACAAATAAAATTTTCATGAATGAATATCCTCTGTTACTTTGCTACCTTTCTTAACGACAACTGGATGTTCTGCAGTTCCTCGAATCACAACACCAGGCTCAACTTCAACACCCTTGTCCAAGATAGCATATTCAACCTGAGCTCCTTCTCCAATAACAACACGAGGGAAGAGCAGGCTATCTTTAACCAAGCTATCCTTATGAACATGAATATTACGTGATAGAACAGAATTAGCAACTTGACCTTCAATGATACTACCAGACGCAAACTGAGAAGTGCTTACTTTAGATGTATTAGCATAGTAAGTTGGTTCTTCGTTCTTAACCTTTGTATAAATCTTTTGGTTTGGTGAGAAAAGAGAATAGAATTTTTGCGATTCAAGCATATCTTTATTAGCTTGGTAATAAGACTCTACAGAGTGAATATTGGCTAGATAGCCTGTGTATTCGTAGGCGAAAGCTCCCTCTTTTGCAGCCAAATCCCGTAAAACATAACGCAACTTCTCTGGATGTTCTTTTTTAGCTTCTTCTTCCAAGCGTTCAATCAACCAAGGTGTATCAACGACAAAGATATCTGTAGACATATTGAACGTTTCAGCTGTTGACTTGCTATCAAAGAGTTTATGAGAACGAACATGGTCTGTTTCATCCACTTCTAAGATTGCATTTACTTCTGAAATATCTTTCTTAGCTAGTTTTTTATAAACTACAGTGATAGGCCCTTTTGTTGTACTATGTAGATGGAAAACTTGGTTCAAATCAATGTTAATCAAAACATCACAGTTGAGTGAAACTGTTTGGTTTGACCCAGAACGTTTCAAATAAGTGAGAAGCTGTTGGTAGTATTCTTTTCCAACTGTGCTACTTTCTACACGGGTATTGTAAATTCCTAGATAGTAATGGCTAAGAAGGGTTGATAAGCCCCACTCGCGTCCTGAACGAATATGGTCAAAGACTGAGCTGATATTATCCTGCTGGAAAATACCAAAGACACTACGAACACCTGCATTAGCAAGGCTTGAAAGTGGGAAGTCAATCAAACGATATTTCCCACCAAATGGCAAACTTGCTACTGGACGGTGGTCTGTCAATGTCGACATATCGTGAAAACCAACTGTGTTTCCTAAAATGGCAGAATATTTATCAATCTTCATCTGTTGCTACCCCCACTACTTCATTATATCCTACAACTTGTACTTCATCTGTTCCATCAATTTCGACACCGTCAGAAATAATCGCACCTTCACCAATAATGGCACGTTTAATCTTAGCTCCTTGACCAATGATAGCTCCACTCATGATAACTGAATCAACAACTTCCGCTCCTTCGCGAACTTGCGCGCCTGTTGAAAGGATAGAATGTTTAACAGTTCCATCAACGAAACATCCGTCTACAACTAATGAGTCTTCCACATCAGCATTTGCTCCGAGGAAGTTTGGTGGTGAAATCAAGTTTCTTGAGTAAATCTTCCATTGACGGTTACGACTATCCAAGGCATTCTCTGGAGAAATGTACTCCATGTTCGCTTCCCAAAGAGACTCAATCGTACCAACATCTTTCCAGTAACCGCTAAATTCGTAAGCATAAACACTTTCACCTGACTCAAGGTAATTTGGAATGACATTTTTACCAAAATCTGACATATCTACATTGCTCTTTTCAGCAGCGACTAACATATTACGAAGGCGTTGCCAATCAAAAATGTAGATTCCCATAGAAGCTTTTGTAGATTTAGGTTGAGCTGGTTTTTCTTCAAATTCAACAATACGATTGTTAGCATCTGTGTTCATGATACCAAAACGGCTTGCTTCTTTAAGAGGGACGTCTAAAACGGCTACTGTCAAGCTGGCATTATTATCCTTATGAGACTGGAGCATATCATCATAGTCCATTTTGTAGATGTGGTCCCCAGACAAAATCAAGACATACTCAGGGTTGACACTGTCGATATAGTCGATATTTTGGTAAATAGCGTGACTAGTCCCTTCAAACCAACGATTTCCTTCACTGGCAGAATAAGGTTGAAGAATAGAAACACCAGAATTGATACCATCTAGTCCCCAGCTTGAACCGTTCCCAATATGATTGTTGAGAGCAAGAGGTTGATACTGTGTAATGACCCCAACATTATGAATCCCTGAGTTGGCACAGTTTGATAGGGCAAAGTCAATGATACGGTAGCGCCCACCAAATTGCACAGCTGGTTTTGCGATGCTTTGAGTGAGTTTACCGAGACGAGTTCCTTGCCCACCAGCAAGAATCAAAGCTAACATTTCATTCTTCATTTTCTACTCCTTTTTGGTTTTTATTTGTGACGGTTTTAGTAGATTTCAAGCGGCGTTTGATTTTCCATACACTAGCTCCCATAGCCGGTAGGGTAAAGGTTAAGGTCTGCTCATAATCTTTCCATAGTCCTTCTTGCGTTTGAACAGTTTGATTATGTTCTTTCCAAACGCCTCCCCACTCTTCTAGCTCAGTATTCCAGACTTCTTCGTAAATTCCTGCAACGGGTAGTCCGATTGTAAAATCTTTCCGTTCAACAGGTGCCATATTAAAGACGCAGACTAGCATTTCTCCCTTTTTACCCTTACGAATAAAGGAAAGAACACTCTGGTCTCGATTATCCGCATCAATGATTTCAATACCATCATAGCTGGTATCAATTTCCCACAGACAGCGGTTGTCTTTGTAAAACTGGTTTAGCTGAGAAGTGAAATACTTCATCTTAGCATTCATTGGGTCTTCTAGGTTAGACCATTCCAACTGTTCTTCAGATTTCCATTCTAGGAATTGACCATATTCGCTACCCATGAAGAGCAATTTCTTACCAGGGTGACAAATTTGGTACGTATAGAGATTGCGCAAGCCTGCGAATTGATTGTAACGATCTCCCCACATCTTATGCATCATACTCTTCTTGCCATGAACCACTTCATCGTGTGAAAATGGTAAGAGATAGTTTTCATTGAAAACATACATAAAGCTAAAAGTCACCAAATTAAAGTCATACTTACGGTAAATTGGGTCTTCTTCGTAGAAACGGAGGATATCATTCATCCAGCCCATGTTCCATTTGTAGTCAAATCCTAGACCACCAAGCTCTTTCATTCCTGTAATCTTGGTTGCAGACGAACTTTCTTCTGCAATCATCATCACATCTGGATATTCTAACTTAATAATCTCATTCAAGCGTTGAAGGAAATAATAACCTTCATAGTTGAGATTTCCCCCATCTTTATTAGGTGTCCATGGAGCATCATCATAGTCCAAATAAAGCATGTTGCTAACAGCATCCACACGAATACCATCCAAATGATAGACATCGATCCAATGCTTAATACAAGAAATTAAGAAGGACTGGACTTCATTTTTTCCAAGGTCAAAATTGAGAGCGCCCCAACCATAGTTATGAGCCTTATTATGGTCTTGGTATTCAAAAGTCGGTGTCCCATCATAATAGGCTAAGGCATCATCATTAATGGTGAAATGACCAGGTACCCAGTCTACGATAACCCCAATATTATGGATATGACACTCCTCGACAAAATCTTGAAACTCTTCAGGACGACCATAGGCATGCTCTAAAGCGAAGTAACCCATAAGCTGGTACCCCCAACTCAACCCCAAAGGGTGGGACATCAAGGGCATAAACTCAATATGAGTATAGTTCATTTCAACGAGATAAGGAATGAGTTCATCCTTGAGCTGGGAAAAACTATAAGGACTACCATCAGGATTTCTTTTCCATGAGCCAGCGTGAACTTCATAGATATTGACAGGACGTTCAGCAAAGCCCCAACGTTTTCTTCGTGCCAGCCAAAGTCCATCCCTCCATTTCTTCTCAGGAAGCTCTGTTACGATTGCCCCTGTTCCTGGACGAGCCTCATATCTGACAGCAAAAGGGTCAATTTTCATCAGTTGATGACCATTTTGACGTGTGACATGATATTTGTAAATATGCCCTTCTTGAGCCATGTTGGTAAAGACTTCCCAGACCCCAAAGTCATTTCTTACCATTGGAATCTGACCCTCAATCCAGTTGGTGAAATCCCCCACCAAGTGGACAGCCTGAGCATTGGGAGCCCAAACACGGAAAGTATAGCCATACTCTCCATTCACTTGCTCTTTATGTGCTCCTAGATAATGCTGAAGGTGAAAATTTTCTCCTGTCATAAAGGTGCGCAAAGCTTCTCTTTTATCCATAATACCTCCTCTTTCTCTGTAAGCGTTTTCTATAGATTTATTATACTACCTTTTTAGGGAAGATTCAAGTAAATTACTATACTTCTTTAAAATTATTTTGAAAATCTACAAAAAGTTCACTTTCTCGTTCAATTGTAAAGCAATATTTTTTCAAAAAAATGTGAAAACGCCTTTCTTTTCTCTACTATAATACCAAAAAGTTCGTATTTTTGCTACCAATATTATTTTTTTATAGCAAAAAATAAAACCAGGAAAACAATTTCCTGATTTTACACGTTTGATGAAAATATTTATCAAATTTTCTATACAAGTGAGTTATCAGCTAAGTTCTTTCTATTCGTTCACTTCCAATGATGTGTTAGAATAGCGAGATAGATGGTCTTTATAAAACACTCAAGACGGCTAGACTAATATCATCTAACACATTATCTTCTTTTGAACGACTATTAGTTACCAACATAGCTAAATTTCCTGCATTTTCAAATTGATAGGGTTCTGATTTAGCATTCACAACCACCAAGAGGTGTTCTTTCCCATGAACTTCATAGATAAGGCAGCCGCTATGTTCAATCGCAGAATGCACAAAGACATGATGGTAAATTTCATCATAGCTAGAGTAAGAAAAGGCACCAGTTTTTGTCTTCAATCGGATGACTTGACGGATAAACTCAATACTGTCTTGACGCTCATTGATCAAATCCCAGTTGACTTGGTTCACACTGTCAGGAGCATTATAGCTATTCATCGCACGCTCTCTATCATCATGGGTCAACTCACCATTCTCACCAGTCGCAACCAGTTTGGTCCGACCAAATTCTTGACCGATTTCCATAAAGGCCATCCCTTGCATGAGTAGGTTCATAGCTGTGGCTGTCTCGACCTTGCGCATGATTTGTTCTGAACTTTGGTTTGGATGAAGGGTTGCCAATAAATCGTGAAGATTGTAATTGTCATGGGCTTCCACATAGTTAAGCACCTGATTTGGATGTGTATAGGTTCCTAATTCACGACTTCCTAGGATTGCTTTGGCTAGAATTGGCTCTGTCGCAGCACCGCTGACAAAACCTGACTTGATAGCACCATAAACTTCTCCACCTTTGACAGCATCACGCTGATTGTCATTAAAGAAACCAATACTTGGCATTTCGTAGGCGTTGTCTTTCTTAGCCTTATCATAAGGTGCAAGACCTGTTCCCATGTCCCAACCTTCTCCATAGAGGATAATGTTAGGGTCGATTTCATCTAAGCTTTGACGAATCATCTGCATAGTCTTGACATCATGAATCCCCATTAAGTCAAAACGGAAGCCGTCAATATTGTATTCCTGAACCCAGTATAGAAGAGAATCAATCATATACTTGCGGAACATTTCGTGTTCACTGGCTGTTTCATTTCCAACGCCTGTTCCATTCTGGAAGGTACCGTCTGGATTCATACGATAATAGTAATCAGGGACAGTTGTTTGGAAAGGTGCATCAACAACTGAGAAGGTATGGTTATAGACCACATCCATAATAACACCAATACCCGCATCGTGGTAAGCTTGAACCATGGTCTTCAAATCACGAATAACCTGAGCTGGGTCGTCTGGATTAGTTGAAAAACTAGTTTCTGGCGCGTTATAGTTTTGTGGGTCATAACCCCAGTTGTAGGTTACATTCCCATCCTCATCGTATTCTTTGTGACGGTCTGCAATTGGTTGCAACTGAACATAATTGTAGCCCAGCTTCTTGATGTAATCAAAAGCAGTTGCTTGGCCGTACTGGTTAACTGTTCCAGTCTGTGCAGCACCTAAGAAAGTTCCTCGAAGATGTTCATCCACACCTGAGGTCGGTGATTTGGTCAAATCACGAATGTGCATTTCACAAATAACTGCCTTACATGGATTTGCCAAGCGCCAAGTAGCCTCTGAACCGTGCTTGACCTCGAAGTTTGCAACTTGCTTTTCTTCATGGCTCAGGATAGCTGAACGTTTGCCATCAGGACTGGTCGCGATGGTATAGGGATCGCGTGTCACTGTTTGGTGGTGAGGGAATTGGACTTGATACTGATAAGCCTTACCAGTCAAATCTTCCTCAACATCCAAACTCCAGACACCGATTGTATTGTCCTTGTGATTATAAGAGTAGCTATTGCCTCTCTCCATCTCAAAGGTCTTCCAAACAGGAGCATCATTAGCAGCTGATTCATAAACGACAACCTGCACTTCTGTCGCTGTTGGAGCCCAGAGAGCAAAACGAGCCTGATTGTCCTCTACACGGCAACCCAATTCCCCTTGGTAGCCCCAGTGGTGGTCGAAACTAGCGCTATTGATAGCCTTGTCAAAAGCAAAAGGATTTTGATTTTTATAGAAAGGACTTGCAATTGCAGGATTTTCAGAATAATAAATTCTATCATCGCCTTCCAAAATCCAGACCTCTGTTAAGAGGGGATAGTGATTAAAACGGATAGCATATTCTTTACTAGTTTGGCCTGTGTGAACCACAAAATTCAAGCTTTCTAAGGGATGAGCACTTGGGTGTTCAAAGCTAAATAAGGCTCCAAAATAATCTTCTTGGTAAGTTAGTAAATCAATTCGTTGATCCTTACTCTTTACAAAAGAGCAAGTGTCGTATTCACCATTCTTGCGATGGTAATGAATGCGCATAGGGTAGTTATACATTTTTATTTTTCCTTTTTACTTTTTAATTCGTTTCTATTTCACTAATAAATTCTTGACCAATCTCGTCTCGATTGACAAAAAATTCGATGTGATGATGGCAGACTTGAAGTTCAACTGGGGTATCTCCTCCATATTCCCCATCTAGGTTCAGCATAAATCGTTCTTGGTCATCTAAAACTTCTAAACGTAGTTTGCTAGTTTTAAGGTATTCGATATTGACGTCTGAGACATGCTGACCACCATTAATGGCCTGTATCAATAAGCCCAACATATCAAATAGCTTGTCTGTCTTGACCAAAATCAGAGTAAAATTACCATCGTCTAACTTGGTATCAGGCGCTAACTGCTCAAACCCTCCAATGGAATTGGTCAAGGCAACAAAAATCAAGGACACCTCTCCTTCAAAGACCCCCTGATCGTGTGTGATTCTCACTGGACGAACCTTGGTCTTAGGAAACATTTCAATGCCTTTAGCAACATAGGCAAAATAACCAAGACGCGTCTTGACTTCACTTGGAACACTGTAAGTCAATTCGGTTAAGGTTCCAGCAGCGGCAATATTAATAAAATATTTGTCGCCAAAAGCTCGTCCAATATCCATATGAATGGTCTCATTTTTAGCAATAATCTGAGCAGCCGCAACAGGATCACCCATTGGAATTTTTAGGGCACGCGCATAATCATTAGTCGTACCTGTTGGGATGATAGCAAGCCGAGGTCTCTTATCGAGCGAGGCAACCCCATTGACTACCTCATTAATTGTTCCATCACCACCTGCAGCAATAATCAAATCAAAACCAGCTTTGGCTGCTCTCTCAGCTTCTTTTTGTGCCGAAAGAGGTTCTGGAGTCGTTTGAAAGGCACTGGTTTCATAGCCAATATTTTCCAAAACATCCAGCACTTCTGCTATATTTTTCTTGATAATTTCCTGCCCTGAGGTTGGGTTATAAATTAAACGCGCACGTTTTCTTTCTTCTGTCATTGTTACAAACTTTCTAGCCAAGTTTCATCTCGAACTTCGATGCCAAATTCTTGTGCTTTTTGAAGTTTACTTCCAGCGTCTGCACCTGCCACAACGAGGTCGGTCTTTTTAGACACACTGCCTGTCACTTTGGCCCCCAGACTTTCGAGTTTACTTTTAGCTTCTGAGCGCTTGAGCCGTTCCAATTTTCCAGTCAATACCACGGTCAAGCCTGACAAGGCCGCATTCGCAACTACTGTCTGACCTTTATAGTCCAGATTGACCCCAGCTTCTCTCAATTCTCTGAGGAGAATTTCAGAGCCTTCTGTAGCAAAGTAAGTCTGAAGACTCTTGGCAATCACACCACCCAAACTTTCAATACTAGCCACTTCCTCTGGATCTGCCTGAGCCAGATTTTCAATTGAATGAAAATGTTGAAGTAACAACTGACTGGCCTTGCTTCCGACATGGCGAATCCCTAGTCCAAACAAGAGTTTTTCAGCAGAGTTTTCCTTAGATGCTTGAATGGCTTGATACAGTTTAGAAGCAGACTTTTCCTTAACCCCCTCTAAAAGAAGAAAATCTTCCTCTTTTAAACGATAAATATCTGCCACGTCCTTAACCAGATTAGCAGCAAAGAGTTTCTCAACAATAGATGGACCAAGGCCTGTAATATTCATAGCATCACGAGAAGCAAAGTGAATCAAGCCTTCCATGATTTGAGCAGGGCAACGCGGATTGATACAACGCAGGGCCACTTCATCTTCAAAGTGCAGCAAGTCAGAGTTACAACTTGGACAGTTTGTAGGGATATCCAGTTTCTCTTCAGAAACCCGTTTGGACTCTACTACACGTAAAACGGCAGGGATAATATCTCCAGCCTTATAAACGATAACCGTATCATCTTTTCGGATATCTTTTTCAGCAATATAATCCACATTGTGCAGAGTTGCACGGCTAACAGTTGTACCAGCTAGTTGTACAGGTGTTAGATTTGCAGTTGGGGTTACAACACCCGTACGGCCAACTGTCCAGTCAACTGACAAGAGTTGAGCTTCTTTTTCCTCAGCAGGAAACTTGTAGGCTACTGCCCACTTTGGAGCCTTGACGGTAAAACCGAGTTCTTCTTGGTTTGCTAGGTCATTGACCTTGATCACCACCCCATCGATATCATAGGGAAGATTGTCCCGTTCCTCTTCTACTTCTTGGATAAAATTCCAAATCTCATCCATGCTTTCAGCCAGAATTCGTTTAGAATTGACTACAAAACCAAATTGTTCTAGGTGCTTCAAAACCTTTTCTTGGCTGTCGCGAGTTGAAGGGCTGGCTTCTTGATAGAGGAAAGTGGCAAGATTGCGCTTGGCAACTACTGCTGTATCCAGCTGACGCAAGGTTCCTGCCGCCGCATTACGAGGATTGGCAAATTCAGGCTCTCCATTTTCTTGGCGAGCTTGGTTAACCTGGTCAAAAGAAGCGCGTGGCATGTAACATTCCCCACGAACTGTAATATCAAGTTCTTCTGGCAAGGTCAAAGGAATGTCCTTGACACGCTTGAGGTTTTCTGTAATATTTTCACCAACAGAACCATCTCCACGTGTTACACCAGCAACCAAAATCCCCTTTTCATACGTCAGCGAGATAGATAAGCCATCGATTTTCAGCTCACAAATATAGGTCGGATGAGCCACTTCCTTACGAACACGCGTATCAAATGCTTCAAGCTCCTCACGTGAAAAAGCATCCTGCAAACTATAAAGAGGATACTGATGACTGTATTTTTCAAAACCATCTAAGACTTTGCCACCAACACGATGGGTCGGACTGTCTGCTAACACTTGATCTGGATAGGCAGTTTCTAACTCAACCAACTCACGGTAAAGGCGGTCATATTCACTATCTGAAACCGAGGGATTGTCGCTGGTATAGTACTCAGTCGCATAGCGATTGAGCAAGGCGACTAACTCATTCATTCTTTTATTCATAAGACCATTTTACCATAAACTAAGCCCTCCTCACAAACGAGAAGGGCGGAAAAAACACTTAGATTGGAATTATTTTTAAAACTCAAGCAACCTTATATAAATTTTTCAAAATGAGTTCGAACATAAATAAACGATATACAAGACAAGATGATAACACCACTTCCAATTATCAGGAAAGAAGAGAGATGGACACTTGGCAGGACTGTCATAAATCCTTTTGCAATAGGCATAAATAGAATAGCTAAGGTAAAAATTGTACTCAGTACTCTCCCAAGAAATTCGCTCTCAACCTTGGTTTGTACTTGAGTAAAAAAGTGAATATTAAAAATCGTCATAAACAATTCACAAACTAAATTTCCAGAAAAGGAAAGCAAATTTGGAAGTGGTAATCCCATCATAAAAACTCCGACACCTGTCAAAGCCAGTAAAATCAAAAGATTATAAACATTAGCTTTAATTTTACTAGCTAGAAGAGCCCCAATGATGGAACCAATAGCCCCCATAGTTAAAATACTTGCATAGGCTCCTTCTGACCCGTAAAGCTGATTCGAAAAGGGAAGTAGAAATTCAAAAGCGGCAAAAAAGAAATTAACGCTGGAAGCTACCAGCAAAAGGAAGAAAATTTCTTGCTGATGCCAGATATAGTGTAACCCATCCTTGATATCTACAAACATATCTCTCCCAGTAAAAGCCTTTTTCTCTTGAACTTTTGCTTCCTCTTTTGGAAGAAAAGCCACTAGAACAAAAGCAATGAAAAAAGTCAGCGAGTCTAGCAGTAGTGTCATATGGAGACTTGCAAACTGTAAAACAAGGAAGGAAAGAACAGGAGAGCTAACACCTACAACCTGCAAAACCAGCTCTAAGCGAGAATTATAGATCACAATCTCATCTTTCTCAACAACCTCAGTTATAATGGCTTTATTGGCTGTACGAGAAAAGGCAAATGCAACCGCCTGAACAATATTGGCAACAATCAAAGCTCCAATCATCCAGCTGTCATTTCTTATAAAAGAAATAGCCAGACAAAGAATCCCACAAACAAGGTCCGTCGTCATTAAAATCTTACGACGAGAAAAACGGTCTGAAATGACTCCGCCAAATGGGTTGACGAGAATGGATGTGACGAGTTCAGAAATCTGATACATTCCTAAAACTGTCTGTCCGATAGTTCCCATGGAAGCCAACCAGACACTATTGCCATAATCATAGAGCATATTCCCTATCCTGTTAACAGCTCCACGGCTAATCAACTGTACTGCATAGCGATTCATATAAAAACTCCTCTCAAATTTTGAAACTATTGTATCAAAACCGAAAGGAGCTTTTTATTTTTTCCCTTATTTGGGAAAATTAATCTTTGACAAATTTTTCGTAGTGTTCCTGATAGTAGGCTACTTGCTCTGGAAGACCTAGCACATCAAAAATATGCATGGCCTCTTGCATTTGGCTACAACCTTCTTTACACTTTCCTTTTTGATATAAGGCAAAACCTTTTAAATAATGGAAAACATTACGCTCATAAAGCTTAATACCTTTACCAATAATCTTCTCTGTATAAGTCTCGAAATAGCTTGCATTGTCAAAAGAAAGATGCTCTAAACAATACTGGTAACAATTGAGGGCCAAAATCAACACTAATCTCTTATGGCGACCAATCTCTTGGTAAAATTCCTCCCTCTCCATGACTTCTCTACCAATCCGAGTGACATAGTCCACATCGTAGAAACTATAGAGGTTCCCGAAAAGAATCAACTCATACATGGTCCATTCTTCTGTTTTGAAGAGATAATCTGCTACCTTATCCAAATCATCCTGCTTCATATCATAACTCGCATCTCTTTGACAAATCAGACCTTGTAGCAAAATCCAGTTCAGCTCAAAATAAAGGGGAGTCGTCGAACTCTTAGCCTTTTCAAGTTGTTCTTCTTGAAGCTTTTGAAAACCTGCAATATCATTTGAGTAGTAAAGTGGGATAATCTGTGCCATCATAGCAACATGTTCATGATTTTGAAAATCCCTAGCCTTGTCCATGAAATTTTCAATGGTCACATGAATATTATCCAAAATTTCAAAAAAACGTGAGACTGCTAGGTCAGATTCCCCAAGCTCAAAGCGAGATAACTGAGAGGTTGAACAGGACTCGCCTGCTGCTTCCTTTAAAGAATAATTTCCACTTGTTCGAAATTCACGAAATACTTTTCCAAGATGTTCCATCTTTACACCTGCTCTGATAATTCTTCCCACTCAAGCATATCTTCTTCCTGACGGTGGCTGATTTTGTCCAGCTCAGCCTGCAATTCCATCAGTTTGTCGGCATCGTTTGTTTCCAACATTTGTTCAGAAATGGCTTGGCTTTGACTTTCTAGCTCTTCAATTTCAGCTTCTAGACTTTCGATTTGTCGCATGAGCTTACGAACTTCTTTTTGACTTTCTTTCTGAGCTTGATAGTCATTAACTGGGCTTGCTTCTTTTGCTTGATTGCTGGTTGAAGCTTCCTCTGTCAGACCGACTTCCATTTCAGCCTTTTTATCGACATAATAATCGTAATCTCCCAAGTAAAGAGTCGAGCCATTCTCAGACAATTCCAGTACATGAGTTGCCACACGATTGATAAAGTAACGGTCGTGGCTGACGAAGAGAAGAGTTCCATCGAAGTCAATCAAGGCATTTTCCAACACTTCCTTGCTATCAATATCCAAGTGGTTGGTTGGCTCGTCCAGAATCAAGAAGTTGTTGTTTTCCAAAGACAATTTAGCCAAAAGCAAACGTGCTTTCTCGCCACCAGACAGCATGCCAACTGATTTTTTGACATCATCTCCTGAGAAAAGGAAGGCACCTAGACGGTTACGGATTTCAACTTCTGGTGTCAACTTAAAATCATTCCAGAGTTCATCCAGTACAGTATTACTTGGTGTCAGCTTGCTTTGGGTCTGGTCATAGTAACCAACCTCAACATTAGCGCCAAAGCGCTTTTCCCCCTTGATAAAAGGAATCTGGTCCACAATAGACTTGATAAAGGTTGACTTGCCGATACCATTTGGACCAACGATAGCGACAGCATTCATCTTACGAAGATCTAGGCTAATCGGTTGTGACAGGACTTCCCCATCATAGCCAATAGCTGCATTTTCAACAGTCAATACAACATTACCAGACGTTTTTTCAGACTGGAAGGTCATATTGGCTGATTTCTTGCCAGCTTCAGGCTTGTCCAAACGCTCCATTTTTTCTAGTTGTTTACGACGGGATTGGGCGCGTTTGGTCGTTGAAGCACGGACTAGATTGCGATTGACAAAGTCTTCCAGAGCAGCGATTTCCTTTTGTTGCTTTTCATAGTTTTTTGCTTCAGTAGCTAGCTTCTGCTCCTTCAACTCAACAAAACGAGAGTAATTCCCCACATAGCGATCCAAGGAATGCTTGGTCAAATCCAGCGTAATCGTCGCAACCTTATCCAAGAAATAACGGTCGTGGCTGACGATAATGAGGGCGCCGCTATAGTTTATCAAATAATTCTCTAGCCAGGCGATGGTTTCAATATCCAAGTGGTTGGTTGGCTCGTCCAAGACCAAGAGATTTGGCTTTTCAAGAAGCATTTTGGCCAGCGCCAGACGGGTATTTTGACCACCAGAAAGCTCAGCAATTTTCATCTGCCACATAGACTCGTCAAACTTGAATCCATTCAAAATCGCTCGAATATCAGCTTCATAAGTGAAACCACCTGCTTGGTGAAAATTTTCAGATAAGCGGTCGTAATCTGACATCAGTTTATCCAAATCCTCACCAGACTTTTCACCCATCTCCAGCTCCATCTGACGCAGTTGTTTCTCAGTCCGACGCAAATCATCAAAGACATGAAGCATTTCATCGTAGATAGTGTTTTCAGATTCAAAACGGCTATCTTGGGCTAGGTAAGACAGAGAAATATCTTTTTTCTTATTGATTTCTCCGCTAGTTAGCTCCTCTTCTCCAACTAAAATCTTCAAAAGAGTAGACTTACCTGCACCATTTTTCCCAACAAGGGCAATCCGATCTCGTTCATCAACTTGCAGGTTGATAGTATCGAAAAGAACCTCTCCTGCAAAAGAACGTTCAATTTTATTAGCTTGTAAAATAATCATACAAGTAGTATAGCATGTTTCCCTAAGGCATTCAAGATAATGGTAAGTATTTTAGTGAAGGGTTTGTAACATAAAGTAAATTATGTAAAATTTATGTTAGATTCCTTCGCTATCTTGTTGGACTTTCTAACCAGCTAATCTTGCTTCAAATAGTTATCGCACAAGTCTATTATTTAGTTCTTTTCATTATATACGTACGTATAGCAAATTGAAATAAGATGAGAACAAATCGATTGGGAAAGTAAAATTAATTTCTATAAATGTTTTAGCAATTGTTTCGTACTATTTTAGATTCAGTCTACTATATATACAATATTTTCGGAACATTCAACTTTTTAACTCTATTTATTACTAGATTTCATAATTAAAAAGCCTACCGACCAAGCTAGAAAGCTTGATACAATAGGCTTTTTAAAGACTGATTATTTAACAGCGTCTTTAAGAGCTTTACCAGCTTTGAATGCTGGAACTTTAGAAGCTGCAATTGTCATTTCTTTACCAGTTTGTGGGTTGCGACCTTTACGTTCTGCACGCTCACGAACTTCAAAGTTACCAAAACCGATCAATTGAACTTTTTCACCAGCTGCAAGATAGTCAGCTACTGCTGCAAATACAGCTTCAACTGCTGCTGCTGAGTCTTTCTTAGTCAATTCTGTAGCTTCTGCTACTTTAGCGATCAAATCTTGTTTGTTTGCCATGTTAACGATTCCTCCAAATAATTTCTAATTAACAAATATAATCATATCCTAAAATCCCTTTTAGGTCAAGTTAAAAACGCTATTTCTTCCCATTTTATTTATTTTTTAGGAATGGTAACGTACCAAAATAGCCCACGCATTCTCACCCGTGTGAGTTTGAATAATGGAACCTGTTTCTAAAACAGAAATTGGCTTTTCAACATAAGCTTGTAAGCTTTCTTTCATCTCTTTTGCCCAATCAGCACTACCAGAATATGAAATTCCAATCTCTGCTACAGAATGTTCAGAAAGCGATGTTATCAACTCATCTAACCATTTTTTAAAAGTTTTAGCACCACGACCTTTAACCATTGGCTGCAATTCATGGTCTTTCATTTGCATGACAACACGGATATTGAGAAGGGAGCTCAACAATCCAGTTACACGGCCAATTCGTCCACCTTTGACAAGATTTTCCAAAGTTGAAACGCCAATATAAAGTTCTGTGTTGTTTTTAACCTCTTCTACATGAGATAAAATTGTCTCCATGTCTTTGCCTTCTTGTGCTAATTTAGCAGCTTCGACAACTTGGAATTTCAAGGCTTGGTCAGTGAAGGAACTATCGATAACTGTCACATCGGCAGTAGATAAACTAGCACCTTGGCGCGCTGCTTCTACAGTCCCCGAAAGAGCATGGGACATATGAATAGCAAGAATCTGGCTACCATCCTTGCATAGGTTTTCAAACACTTCAGCAAAGACACCTACAGGCGGCTGGCTTGTTTTCGGAAGATTCTTAGCTTCTTGCATCAAGTGAAGAAATTTACCTTCTTCTTTCAAATCAGCATCAGAATAAACAACATTATCAATCATTACAGATAATGGAACAATTGTAATATCTAATTGCTTTACTAGTTCAGGTTCAATAGTAACAGATGAATCGGTTACAATCTTAATTTTTGTCATAGTATCAATCTTTCTATTTTAGGATTCAGATTGGTTTCCTTGCTTCTAATTATATCAAAAAAAAGATTAAAAATCCTAATGGAGTCAATCAAATTTTCTGTAAAATTTGATATAATCAACTTATAAGAAAAGAGGTGTCCTATGATTAAAAAAATTTACCCCATTTTTACCATTTTACTAGGTGCTGCTATTTATGCTTTTGGACTGACTTATTTTGTAGTTCCCCATCATCTCTTTGAAGGAGGGGCGACAGGCATTACCCTCATCACCTTTTATCTTTTTAAAATCCCTGTTTCCCTCATGAACCTGCTGATTAATATTCCCCTTTTCATCCTAGCTTGGAAGATTTTTGGAGCCAAATCCCTCTATTCTAGTTTACTAGGAACCTTAGCTTTGTCCGCCTGGTTAGCTTTTTTTGAGCATATTCCCTTTCATATTGATCTTCAAGGTGATTTACTAATCACAGCCCTTATAGCGGGAATCCTATTAGGAATTGGCCTTGGAATTATTTTTAATGCTGGAGGTACAACTGGCGGAACTGATATTCTAGCTCGTATTCTCAACAAATACACTCATATATCCATAGGAAAACTGCTCTTTATCTTAGATTTTTGTATTCTCATGTTGATTCTCCTAATCTTCAAGGATTTGAGATTGGTTTCCTACACGCTTTTGTTTGATTTTATTGTTTCTCGTGTTATTGATTTGATTGGTGAAGGAGGATATGCCGGCAAAGGCTTTATGATTATCACAAAACGTCCTGACCAACTTGCTAAGGCAATTAATGATGACCTCGGAAGAGGTGTTACTTTTATTTCTGGTCAAGGCTACTATAGTAAAGAAAATTTGAAAATCATCTACTGTATTGTCGGTAGAAATGAGATTGTGAAAATGAAAGAAATGATTCATCGAATCGATCCTCAAGCCTTTATAACCATTACAGAAGCCCATGAAATCCTAGGAGAAGGATTCACCTTTGAAAAAGAATAAAAAGAGGTAGTGTAGTGATCTCAAAAGTTAGACTAAATCATCTATCTTTTGGGTTACAGACAACCTCTTTTTTGTTTTATTTACTCAAGCTCTTAAGACCAATTCCGAGTTACTTCTTCATCAGCCTTTAACTGATCCACTAATTGGTCAACTGAGTCAAATTTGGTCATATCTCGAATGCGATCAAGCCAATAAACCATGACGGTTTCCCCATAAATATCTTGATTAAAATCAAAAATATTGACTTCAAAACGTGCTTCTTCTCCATCAAAGGTCACATTTTTCCCGACACTAGCCATAGCACGATACTTCTGTCTTTGAATCTCAACATCAACGACATAAACGCCATCTGCTGGCATATAAGTACGGTCTAAAAGCACTAAATTCGCTGTCGGATAACCAATTGTACGACCACGAGCATTACCATGAACCACCATACCTCTTGATGGAAGCGGTGCCCCCAAAAGTTCTCCTGCTTCTTTCACATTTCCATCTAAAATAGCTTGACGGATACGAGTTGAACTAATCTTTCCTTTCTCATCTTCTATAGGTGGAACAATGATAACTTCTCCATCAAAGTAATCCTTTAAATCTTCTGCTGTTTTTTTGTCAGAACCAAATGTATAATCAAAACCTGCAACAATAATTTTGGCATTCATAGCCTTGATATAAGTTGCAAAAAATTCTTCTGCCGTGAGACTAGCGAATTGACTACTAAAATCAAGGAGATATAATTCTTCTACACCTTCGCGCTTTAATTTTCTTTCACGTTCAGCAGGGTTCAAAATATGCAAAAACAAATCTGGATGATAAGGCTCTAAAGCGATCTTTGGAGATTCATTAAAGGTCATAACGACGATAGGCAATAAATCCTTTCTCGCAGCTTTGTTGGCAACACGAAATAATTCTTGATGCCCCTTATGTATGCCATCAAAATAGCCGAGAACAACGACTGAATCAGATGGTGTGCCAATATCTTTTTGGTTTTTTATAGGAATAGTAATAATCATAAAATAATTATATCATAGCGATAGCTATTTCTGGAACAGAAAATCTGAAATGTCGTTTTTTTCACCTGAAGTGTAGCTGTTTTCAAAAAGCACTTCACTCTATCGTTGCTTAACTATGAACTTTGCAATATTCTGCTCAAAAACTTGTAGGACATCTTCAAAAGTTTGAAAGGAGTGATTAGACTTGTTCGGTAACCATAAAGTGTCATACTATGCTTATGTATGAAAAAGCAATGCAACTAACTCCTGAGAACTTTAAATTACTAATTGGTGTCGAAAAGGTAGAATTTAGAATCGAGGTACACCTATGGCTGTAAAATTTACAAAATGAGACAACTTGGGCAAGATGTTTGAAGAATTTCCTAAACTCCCTGATTTGAAGCAAGTCACTTTCCCTGATGACAAAGAAAAAGCCAAAGCAGCAAAGAAAAACTAGATGACTGCTTTCCAACAACTCCCATCTAATGTGCTTCAGACTGGGTTATTTTTCTCTCCATCTGTTATCTTGGATTCTCAGACAGTTTCAGCTAAAGAATATCTTTTCCCTTATCAGAAGGAACGGCTCAAGCCATTCAGACAAGTTAAGGGACGACAAGCCAATATTTGAAACCAGATACCAGTTCTTATAGTCAATTGAAATAAAATCTGAAGAAATCGAGTAGGAAACTCAAATCAATTTTTAGCAGTGTTCTATTCCAGATTCAATCCACTATACATATTAAAAAGTATGGGTATCAAAACAAAAAAATAGGCTCTCCGAAAACTCGGAAAGCCTTATTTAATGCTACTTCTAGCTTCCTCGCCTTTACAGTTCAAGGCTCGGGATAAAAAGGTTCACTGAACCTTTTTATTTAGCGATTGGGTAAACAGAAACTTGTTTTTTATCGCGTCCTTTACGTTCAAAGCGTACTACGCCTTCAACTTTAGCGAACAAAGTATCGTCTCCGCCACGACCAACGTTTACACCTGGATAGATGTGTGTACCACGTTGACGGTAAAGGATTGATCCACCTGTTACAGTTTGTCCGTCAGCTGCTTTAGCTCCAAGACGTTTTGCTTGTGAATCACGTCCGTTTGATGTAGAACCTCCACCTTTTTTGTGGGCGAAAAGTTGCAAGTTGTTAAGAGTCATTTTTAACATAATGTTTTCCTCCGTGTTAGTTTTCTGTGATAACTCTGGTTTGGACGAACTCAGACGAGTTCTCCGATAAGTTTGCCATACCTAAGAAAAATGATTCAAAGAATAACTGGGTCATTTCTCTCTGGTGTGAAGGAAGAGCTTTTGGAATTTCAACCATCAGATAACCACCTTCATCTTCGTTTAATTCTAGGATTGGTTCATAGCCTGCAAATTTCTCAATAGAATTGATAAAGTTAATGGCAAGCGTAGAAACCGATGCACACACGACATCTAAGCCGCATTCGCCACTCTCGGCGTGTCCAGTAATTTCCGCATTCCTCAGCTCGCCATCTTCGGCTCTCTCAAAGACTGCTTGTATCATGTGTTCTCCTTAAAATTAAGCGTTGATTGCGTTGATGACAACTTTAGTATATGGTTGACGGTGACCTTGTTTACGGTGGCTACCTTTTTTAGGTTTGTACTTGTAAGTAACCACTTTCTTTTGTTTTCCTTGTTTTTCAACAGTTCCAACCACAGTAGCTCCAGCAACAAGTGGAGTTCCGACAACAGTGTTTTCACCACCAACAAGAACAACTTCGTTAAAAGTAACTTCTTGACCAGCTTCAACGTTCAATTTTTCAACGTAAACTGCTTGACCAACTTCAACTTTAACTTGTTTTCCGCCAGTTTTGATAATTGCGTATGTGCTCATTATGCACCTCCTATGATTTTTATGGGTTTCCCCGACTTTTTGTGAAGACTCGCCTAGCATCGTGGGACGAACCACTTAAAAGAAGAGCTCTATGTAGAACAAAGTTTAAATTTGTTCTACGACGAGCAACGATGTTCGTGCGGTTGCACAGGATTGTGCATAGTCAACTCTCTAAGTATAGCATATCTCCTATTTTCTTACAAGTAATAACACCTAAAATCAAGCTTTTTCTTTTACTTTTTTCCGCCACGAGGCAAAAAGCATGCTGATATAAAAAATGCTCATCATAATAGGAACACCAAGAATGGTCTTTTCATGATAGAAAATCGTCAAATAGGCTGAAAAAACAACGCCAAGGATAAAACTACTAAGCAGGCTAACAAATATGAACCCTTCACGCAAAAAAGGAGTGTGCTTAGTTCGGAAATAATTTCCAAAAGCTAGCATTGTTCGTTTGATATTCCCTGTCATAAAGGCATTATTATAAGCAATACCCGAAACCTCACCAAAGGCAGTTGTCACCAGTCCCATACAGAAGGCCAAGGGCGGCACTAGATAGATATTATCTACAGTTTGTGGCACAAAACCAATAATTATTGATAAGATTACCAAAGGAATCAGTGACAGAATTGGCTTTTTCACAATTCTCAATTTTTCCCTATAAATGGTTAGTAAAAAAACTCCCAGCATAAACGCTATTAAGGTTAAAAGCTTATCCCTAACATCCGAAACATTATTCTGTATTAGCTCTACCGAAAGAAAGACAACATTTCCAGTTTGTCCAGCTACAAGGGTATTCCCGCGAACAATAAAAGTGTAAGCATCCACATATCCAGCACAAAACGTCAAAAAAAGTGCTAACCTTTTAGACTGACGTGATATTTTTCTTATAGGTAATAACCTCATTTTCCCTCCCATTGTATTTTCTCTTAGAAATATTGTACCATTTTCTTTCTAAAAAATCGTAGGCTACCATTTAGATTTTACTATTAGCATAAAAATAATAATAGACAACTATTTATCCGAAAATAGATAGAGGTAACATGTTTGTAGACAAAGCATACAAACCTTTAGTAAAATCATTTCCATGAAACTAGAATAGAGCCCCTCTTAACAAAAATAATTATTTTAATTTATTTCTAATCACTCCTTGATATAAATAACTCTCACCAATAAAAGACTATGTCTTAAAAAAATGGTATAATAAAATCAATACTTGGGCTTGATGGCTATGCTACTAATAACAATTAGGAGAGAAAATCAGGCACTTGTTAACAACAAGGATTATCCCCTTGAGATGAAAGGAACTTTAGAAATCTTATGATGAACATGCAAAACATGATGCGTCAAGCACAAAAACTTCAAAAACAAATGGAACAAAGCCAGGCCGAACTTGCTGCCATGCAATTTGTTGGCAAATCTGCTCAAGACCTTGTCCAAACGACCTTAACTGGAGATAAGAAAGTTGTCAGCATTGACTTTAATCCAGCTGTCGTTGACCCAGAGGACTTTGAAACTCTTTCTGATATGACCGTTCAAGCCATCAACTCTGCTCTTGAACAAATCGATAAAACTACCAAGAAAAAACTGGGTGCTTTCGCTGGGAAATTGCCATTCTAAAAACAAGAAGCTAGAAAACAATACTTGTCGATAACAAAGGCTAAGAAAGGTGCAAAAATTATAAAAAACGCATAATAGCAGGTGTCAAAACACTCAATATTATGCGTTTTCTCATGAAAAAATTCTCTTTTCATACTCATTTAAAATCAAAAAGGGAATTTATCGTTTTACGGACATGTATATTACAGATTTCTATAGGTCGTATATAGACAGGATATCATCGCTTGGAAGTTGTCCTTTTTGACACCAATCAGTAATTTAGTTCTCAGGAGTTAATGGCAGTGCTTTTCGTACATAGTTTCATAACTACAGTATAGCATAGTATATCGCTTTATAGTTTTCACTATTGATGAACTGCTTGAGCTGCTGTGATAAGGGTTAACTTGTAAACATCATCTGCATTACATCCACGAGAGAGGTCGTTAACAGGCTTGTTCAAACCTTGCAAAACAGGACCTACTGCCGCAAAGCCACCAAGACGTTCAGCCATCTTGTATCCGATATTTCCTGCCTCGATACCTGGGAAGATGAAGACATTTGCTTGACCAGCTACCGTACTTCCAGGAGCTTTCAAAGCTGCAGTTTCAGGAACAAAGGCTGCATCAAATTGCAACTCACCATCGATTTCAAGGTCAGGGCGCAAGTCGTGAGCAATTTTAGTTGCTTCAACGACCTTATCAACGCTTTCACCAAAACCTGAACCTTTAGTAGAATAGCTTAGCATAGCAATTTTAGGCTCGATTCCAAACATCTTAGCTGTGATTGCTGAGTTGATGGCAATTTCAGCCAAAGCTTCTGCATCTGGATTGATGTTGATAGCACAGTCTCCAAATAGGTAACGTTCAGAGCCACGAACCATGAGGAAGGCACCTGAAGTACGAGTTACATTTGGACGAGTTTTAATGATTTGTAGGGCTGGACGAACTGTTGAAGCAGTTGAATGAATCGCACCTGACACCATTCCATCAACCAAGCCCAAGTAAACCAACATAACACCAAAGTAGTTTACATCTTCAACCAAAACCTTGCGTGCATCTTCTTCAGACATTTTGCCCTTGCGACGCTCCACCAAGGCAGCAACCATTTCTTCAAATTGAGGATAATGTTGAGGGTCAATGACTTCATAACCATCCATGATCCCTTCAATTTCAAGATAAATTTTAATTTTTTCAGGATTTCCTAACAAAACAGGAATCACTTCTGTTTCTTTTACCAAACGTTTAGTCGCTTGAAGAATACGTGGCTCTTCCCCTTCAGGGAGAACGATACGAGCATTTTTACCAACAAGGTTGGCTTTGAGACTTTCAAAAACTTCCATGAGTTTTCTCCTTTAAGATAATAATTATACTCTGAAACAGTTTTTATAGAGTATTAGTTGATAACTGGGTAATAAGGTTGCTGAAATCATCCGGCAAGGGACTTTCTAACTGCAAATCTTGCTCTAAAAATGGATGATAAAAGGATAGGTAATGGCAATGCAGGGCCTGACGTTGGATGCCGTCGTCCAGACTACCACCGTACAAATCATCGCCCAACAAAGGAAAACCAATATGAGAAAAGTGGACTCGAATTTGGTGGGTTCGACCAGTGTGCAGCCGAATGTCGACCAAGTGGATATTTCCATAAGAAGCTACAATCTTGTAGGAAGTATGGGCATATTTTCCACCTTTAGCCACCCGTCTGGTAATAATGGAGTCTTCATCACGCGCAATCGGGGCAATAATTTCCCCCTCTGACTCCAAGTGTCCATCACCTTTAACCAAAGCAAAGTAGCGTTTTTCAATGGACTTCTTCTGCAACTGCTTGTCCAATCGTGCATGGGCATAGCCGTGCTTGGCAAAGAGCATCGAGCCAGAAGTATCCCTATCAAGCCTGGTCACAATGTGAACTTGCTGATTTTCGTAATTTTGCTTGACGTAGTAACCCTTGATAAAATTGGCAATAGTATTGGAGTGGTTAACACTAGGAATAGAGGCAACTCCATAGGGTTTATTCAAGACTAGAAAGTGGTCATCCTCATAGAGAATATCCAGTGGGCGCTCGATAGCTTCCAAGGTTTCAAAGCCTTCCTCAGCGGGAATATCGATAGTAACGCGGTCCCCAAGATCCAATAGATAGGTTGCATTTTGTGGTTGGTCATTGACCAGAATAGCCCCACCTCGAAACTTAATCTTGGCCAGAAGCCCCTTAGAAACCTCGTGCTTTTTTAAGAAGGTCTTAACCTTGACATGCTCATCTGCGATAAATTCAAACCTCATTCGTCCACCTCGCCGATAAAGGCATCCTTAACACGGTTCCAGAAACTAGTATGGCTAGGAGTCGCGACAAAGTGAATCTTATGATGATCGATTTGATACTCAATACGCTCAATATTACGGAAAGAATAAACGCTATTGTCAACCGAAATGGTATGGTAATCATTTCTCGTTGGAATGAGTTCAATCTTATCCTTCTTAGGAACGATAATGGAAGAGCCCAGCGTTCGATAGACACGATTATTGAGGCTGGCAATTTCCGTTAATTGCAAAGCTTCAATGGTAGGGTGTAAAACAGCACCGCCAAGAGACTTGTTATAAGCCGTACTACCAGTCGGTGTTGAAACTGTTAGCCCGTCTCCACGAAAACGTTCAAAGGGAACACCATTGATGACAATATCTGCCACCATGGTTCGATCAGACCTGCGGATGCTGGCTTCATTGAGGGCACGAAAAATCTTGACCTCTCCATTTCCAAGAAAAACCTTCACATTTAGAACAGGGTAAGAAACCCTTGCTCCGGTATCTAGCTGCAAATTGGTCATTAACTTATCCAACTCAAAATCACGATAATCGGTATAAAAGCCCAGATGTCCTGTATGAAGACCGATAAAGCGTACCTTATCAAGTTGGTCTTCATACTTATGAAAGGCCGATAAGAGCATGCCATCTCCACCAATGGAAATGACAATGTCCGGACTGCTATCATTGAGTATAAACTGATTTCTTTTCAAACGATCTCGCAATTCATACAAAACCCTTTGACTCTGCGGTTTTCTATTGGCTATCAGGTCAATTCGTTTACCTGTATTCTTCATCTGTATCGTCACTGTTTCCTACACCGTCATTTAATTTTCTACTCAAAGGATCAAAAAGTGCCTGGGCTTCTTGGATATCATCACGAATTTCACCCATTTCTTCATCCAACTGATGGGCGATTCTAGCTGTAATTTCCAGTCGCTTCTTAATCTCCTCTGGGAAATCCCCTTGGTACTTGTAGTTGAGAGAATGTTCTATCGTTGCCCAGAAATTCATGGCCAAGGTACGTATTTGAATTTCTGCCAAAATAGTCTTGGCTCCATTGATGGTATCAACCATATATTCTACTACCAAATGATAGGAACGATAGCCTGATGCTTTTCGATGAGTAATGTAATCTCGCTCCTGTATGATTCGCATGTCCTGACGCTTGTGCAAAATCTCCACTACTTCCTTAACGTCATCTACAAACTGGACCATCACACGCAAACCAGCAATATCCTGCAAATCGTGCTCCAAGGTCGCATAAGTAATACCACGACGGGCCATTTTTTCTTTTATACTCTCAATTGGCTTGACTCGACCGGTCACAAATTCAATCGGAGAATGCTTATTTTGCTTACGATATTGCTTACGAATGCCACGAAGTTTAATCTTTAACTCACCAACAGCTTGAATGTAAGGATCTAGAAATTCTTCCCATTCTAAGGTCATATATTCTCCCTTATTCTCATATTATCCTTCAAAAATATCTTTGATTTTTTCTCCAGATTCATATACAATAAATACAATGCTTATTATACCATAAGTGAAAAACGTTTACAAATAGTTATCATCACTTGTAAATAGTTGAGTTTTTACTTATTTTTCGTTAAAATCATTTACACTAATTTCCATCGTTTTTTTAAATCGTATTCATCTTCGTATTCATTTTTACAATCATCTTTGCCCGTATAGTTGAGAAGGTTGCAATTTAATTCTAATAGTTTATAAATAGAAAACCGTGATTACTCACAGTCTTTTAAAAATAAAATAAAAAAACTCCATCAAAACTATTGACATTATGCAACCAAAGTTGTATAATGGATACATAAGGTTAAGGAGGAAACCTTAGACAAGGAAACTAGTAGAAAGGAACATGAAATGTTTAAGTTCAAAAAGAAACCACTCAAAGCAAAAACAAATAAGCTAGTAGTCAAAATAAACTTATTTATAATCAGCTTTGAATGGCACATCGAATTTGGATAGTGAAAAATCACTATCCACCCCTTCGGGGGTGTACTTAAATTATAACAGGAAAAACAATGAAAGTAAATCTTAAAGTTAGAAAAACCACCAAGCGTGAAAAAGTTGAATTTATTATTGGACTTCTTCTACTCCTATTTGCAGTTTGGTATTTTACGAGGTAATATATGTCAGTAGATATTGAAGCTATCCGCTGGCTTTTAGACAACGCCACAGCCTATGCTATTAGCAAAAACTGTGGCATGTCTATTCAGGCCGTGGACAAGTATAAAAATGGTGTATCGGATATTATGAATATGCGTCTAAAACACGCTATCAGCATGATAACATACGCCCAGGAACTTAAAAAGCAGTGATTTCGGTCACTGTTTTTTATTTTTAACAAAACACCGTTTTTGACAATAATACACCACGATTTCCTCTCCATATTCTTCATGTAAACGCTTTTTTGAACAATAGGATTGTGATTTTGCTTTCTAATCGTTCAAAATGTGTGTTTTTGAAAAATAAAAAACCGCAAGCCTGAGCCTGCGGTGAAAAATTATTCTTTGTCTTTGTTTTTATTTTGATTATTCCCTGTAAACAAACCAATTAGCCCTAATGCAGTAGTTCCAGTTAAGACACTACCTGCAATTTGTTTATCTGTTGCTATTAAGTAAATTCCACCAATAATAACAACGAGGGCGATTAAAAAGCCAAATAACTGTCCCAATTTATGAGAAGCAATATTCCCTGATAAGTATTTATCTTCCATCTCTCTACGATGTTGGCTTTCTGCAATACCATTATCAATAATCTTTTGAGCAGCATCCGGATATAGCTCTTTATATCCTTTGAGAATATCTGGATGAGGTAGGTCACCTTGATAGATTTCCAACTTCTGTAAAACTACTTGACGCTGTTCATGTGGTAAGCGCTCGACTTCATCAACAATATTATTGACTTCAATCAAATCTTTATTCTCGGTATCCAAATTTCATTACCTCTTTCTGAATGCCCATCGTTGATTTCTTGTAATCACTTTTGACTTTCTTCCAGTCTGGGACTGTATCAGCTTTTACTTTCGAAATGTTCTGGTTAAAGCTAAAAACAGGCAATACAATTGCTGTCATACCAAGTAAAAAAGACTTAAAGTATTGAGGTTGTTTTGTATTTTTTAACATCCCAAATTCCTCCTACTCGCTCCATAATATTTTTTTGAATTAACTTGATTATGACATCTTTCTTTAAAAAAGTCAATGTTTCTTACTCTTTTTAACAAAAAAATCCCCACAAGGACGAGTCCCGTGGGGTAGATAAACATTTTAGAAAAGTTTTCCTTTCCTTTTATTTTGTTGTTATAAGCCCGTCAGGCTCAATTTCAAACTCTGGCTTATCTGCCATTGTTCCGTCTGCATTGAGGTAGTACCATCCTGTTCCGTCTGCGGACTGGACGAAGGCGTTTGAAACCATGGCACCTTCTTTACCGTCTAAGTAGTACCAAGTCTCCTTGTACTTGACCCATCCTGTCTTCATAGCGCCCTCTACGTCGAAATAATACCACTTCTCAGCGATTTTCTTCCAGCCTGTCGCCATTTCACCTGACTGGTCAAACCAGTACCAATTACCATCTGTGTGCTTCTTCCAGCGGTTCGCAAGCATGTAGCCTGAGCCGTCGAAGTAATACCAGGTGCCGTTGACCTTCTCAAACTTGTCTTTTGGATAAGAGCCGTCTGAGTGTACATACCAATAGCCTATATCGTTCTTCTTCCAACCTGTTTCAATTGTCAAGCCACTTTCAATATCCTGCTTGAACTGTTCACGGCTAATGCCCCATTTGGCAAGATAAGGATACGGGTCAACGTGGTCTGAATGGTTGTCTGGTTGGTTATTGGTACAGTATTCATGTGTTTTGATACCTTCCAAACTGCTTGTATCAAGCGTTTTCGGCAAACCTGCTTCATCTGCTAGATTGCGTAAGAGTTCGATATAGAGACGGTAGTCTGTCATGAACTCTTCTTTAGTTGAATGGCTTTCAATCAATTCAACTGCCGCATAGCTTTCCGCATTCCAATCGCCCCCAACGTCCCAGGCACCATTATTTACAGGACCGACCTGCAGGACACGACCGTTACCAACCACATGAGAGAAGAAACCAAGCTCAGGGTTCTTTCTGTAGTGGTAGTCTGCCTCATTTTGAGCGGTAGAATTACGGTTCCCCGTAGAGTGAGCGTGCACTTGTCGATATGGCGCATAGCCTACTTGTGGCAAGCCTGTACGTAGTCTGCTTGTATCGATATCCATTACTCTTGTCCTTTCCAAGCGTCGTTCATCTGTTTCACGGCTGACTCCACAAAGGTATCCAAGTCCTTATTGGTCATACTGATATTATATTTGGTCAGCTCAGCTCTAACTTTATCACGAGCTTGCTCTAGCTTTTCATCACCTTTATAACCTGTCTCAGCAGCCACCTGCTCCACGGCATTCACTGCATTCTTGGCTAGGATTTCAGCGATGATTACCGCTTTCTCTCCGCCTTTACGCAAAAGATAGTCTTTCACCATTTTCACGATACTGCCTACTGCTACTGCTAAAAAGCCTGTCGCAAAAGCGATAATAAATTCATTAAATTGTGTCATGTGTTGTTTCCTTTCTATTCTCTATAAAACTTAACATTAACGCTACCTATATACTCCCTTAAGTTTGTACCAGTTAGATATATGACTCCTCGGTTATACATATCAGCCTGAATTCTTATTAATTTGCTATTATTGAGTTGTAC
>NZ_VMMQ01000051.1:8910-21782 GCF_013277295.1 Streptococcus sp. 477 | reverse complement strand
AATTGTTACTTCCCTTTTTGAGTTATAAATACTTGAAATAAACAAAAACACCCCCATATTCGCCAATAGCAACCTCATCCCATAGGTCTATTGTGCAAAATTGATATTTTTTGAAAATTATATTACAATACAGCTATCAGGAGTTTAGCTCCATAAAGTTTAGGTTTGGATTTTAGATCCATAACGTGATGGTAGCCGTATTTGATACGACTACTTTTCTTTTCATATTCTAGTAAACATAAGTCGTTAAAATAAGTTGACGTTTGACAGAAATTAAAAAAAGAAATACACTAAGAATGTAAAAAAGCCTTGTTCGTCAAGGATAAAATCGTCTGGTGTACTTCTAAGAGGTACACCTTATTTTATTATCTGACGAGCTGCCAACTGTTTCCATTTTGGAAACAACTCAAAAAAATCCCCACACTCGCAAAGTTTGGCGACTCTGAGTGTGAGGATATCCAGTATAGTAAAAGGCATTAAAAGCCCTCTTTACTATACCCATTTTATCAAAAAAGTGAGGTAAATACAATGTGGATGGAAGAACTTCCCAACGGAAAATACAAATTTTTTGAGCGATATAAAGATCCATATACTGAGAAATTAAAAAAAGTTTCAGTCACGATGGAGAAGAAAACTCCCCAGGCAAGAAATCAATCTGCTATCTTGTTGCAAGAGAAGATAAATAAAAAACTCAGCACAAAACAAGTAGAAAGCATTACATTTGAAGAAATCTATAACCTTTTCTATAAATCATGGGCGCAAACAGTAAAGGAATCAACAAAACATAATTGTAAATCAGTTGATAAGAAGATGAAGGAAGTCATACCATCCGATACCATACTTGCTAATCTTGACAGGCGTTTTCTTCAAGAGGCTATTGAAAAAATTATTGAAAGCAACGGATATATTACAGCTAAAAAAGTACGGCATAGGCTCAGAGGTATCTTTAATTACGCCGTTCAATACTCTTACATTGAAAATAACGAGGTCGATTATACTACGATTCCTCAAAAACCAAAGACTTTAGAAGAACTGGAAAAAAAACGTAACAACTTTCTCACCATGCAAGAAATAAAAGCACTTGTCGATGTCCTTAATCGTCGAGAATATCACCAAAAGTACGCTGATATGGTTCTTGTGCTGGCATTAACTGGTATGAGATATGGTGAGTTAACTGCCTTACAACTGAAGAATATAGACTTCGAAAACAACAAAATTGAGATCACAGGTAATTTTGATTCAGTAAACAAAATCAAGACGCTACCAAAGACTACAAATTCAATACGGACAATCAAAGTATCAGAGAGTGTCATAGAAGCTATTCAAAGACAAATAGTACGACTTAGCGAACGTTTCCAGCCATTGTCAAGCGATGATTATATTTTCTGTTTTGAAAAATGGAATCAACCTACAACAATAGCTTGCTTCATACAGATATTAAAAAAATATGGAAAACAGGCTAAAATAGAAAAAAACTTATCTAGCCATATTTTTAGGCATTCTCATATTTCGTTTTTAGCAGAGTCTGGCCTTCCAATAAAATCAATAATGGATCGAGTTGGACACTCAAATGCAAAGATGACTTTGGAAATCTATTCTCATACTACTGAGGATATGGAGGATAAACTGGTCAATAAATTAGATACTATTTTTTAATTCTGCCCCTTGGTTGCCCCTTTTTGATTTCATAACACAACAAAACCCCTTGAAGATATTGATAATTCAAGGGGTTGCTTTATATCGTTATAATTCATCGGCTAATTTATTTATCTTTCTGAGTCTGTGATTGACACCACTTTTTGTAAGGGGATTGCTGAGGCTATCTGCTAACTGCTGGATAGAGTAGTCTGGGTGCTGAATCCGCAACTGCGCTACTTCCTGCAAATCTACTGGCAAATTTTCTAAGCCCATAATATCTTTGATTTTGCTGATATTGTTGATAGTCTTCATGCTGGCAGAAACTGTCCGAGCAATATTAGCTGTCTCGGCATTATTGGCCCGATTGAGGTCGTTACGGGTTTCTCGTAAAATCTTAACCCGCTCAAAATCATCACGCGCCTGCATGGCTCCGATGACTATCAAGAAGTCCATAATATCTTCGGCACGCTGGAGATAGGTCACAGCACCCTTTTTGCGCTCAAGTACCTTGGCATCCAGTAAAAACTGCTGGAGAAGGGAGGCAATCCCTTGCGCGTGGTCCAGATAAACAGAACTGATTTCCAACTGGTACTTACCTGACTCAGGGTCACGAATGCTGCCATTTGCCAAGAAGGCACCACAGAGATAGGCACGACCTGCTTCCTCATCCGATAAAATCGCCTCATCAATACCTGTTTCCAAACCAAAGAAAGAGTCAGCCAAGTGCAAATCACTTAACAAGTCCTGCACCTTTTCATCAGTAAAGACAGTATAGACCCGATTCTTACGAAGATTACTCCTCTGGTGGTGTCGGATTTCTGATTTGATTTCATAGAAATGGAGAAAGGACTCATAGAGGTGACGAGCCAGTTTGGCATTTTCTGTCACGACAGACAAGGTCAGGCCCGAGGTCGAGAGACCGATGCTACCAGACATCTTGATAATGGCAGATAATTCATGTCGGCTTATATGGTGCTGACCTAGGATTTCTTCTTTTACTGCTACTGTGAAACTCATTTTCTCACCTGTATAATCCGCATCAACTCATCCACGATCAAATCTCCATCGTGAAAGGCACCCCCATTTTCCAGACGAAGGAAGTTGGATGAAATCACACGCGGAACTTGCTTACAAAGACCAGCAAAATCATGTTCCACCTGGACCAAGTATTCATCAAAACGGTTAGAATTCATGTATTCCTGAGGAACTTTTTCGATATTCACCAAGACAGTATCGATAAAAGGGCGACCAAGGTGACGATGCAGGACCTCTACGTGGTCACTATCTGTAAAGTGTTCCGTCTCCCCACGTTGGGTCATGATATTGCAGACATAGGCGATTTCTGCCTTGGTTGCCAAAAGCGCCTGACCTATTTCCTTAATCACGATATTAGGTAAAATCGAGGTAAAGAGGGAACCAGGTCCAAGGACAATCATGTCACTTTCAAGAATGGTCTGCACCACTCGACGGCTAGCCAGAGGCGTATCATCGTTGAGGGTATTGGTTACATAAACATGGTCAATCATGCCTGGATGGTCTGCAATATGGCTCTCTCCAGCCACTTCTGTTCCATCCTGGAAGACTGCGTGCAGAGTCAAAGGATGGTCACTGGAAGGATAAATTTTCCCAGTTGTATGGAAAAACTTGCTCAGTAACTGCATGGCATTATAGGTTGAACCCTGCATTTCTGACAGGCCAGCGATAATGAGATTTCCCAGCGGATGGCCCGCAAAGGCTCCCGCATCCTCAGAAAAACGATACTGAAAGACCTTCTCATAAAACTTAGGCATATCTGACATGGCTACAAGGACATTGCGAAGATCACCTGGCGGTGTCAATTGTTGCATATTTTTTCTGAGTTCACCTGATGAACCACCATCATCCGCCACCGTTACGATAGCAGCGATTTCCACATCTTTTTCCCGCAGACTCTTAAGAATGACAGGAATCCCAGTACCTCCACCAATCACCGTTATCTTTGGTTTTCTCATGAACGGTTTACCGTTTCCTTTCTTCGGTCTTTGTCGCGATGCCCTTCATTGACAGGCCAATTCTTGGATAAGTCCTGCACCAAGCGTTTAGCAAAGGCCACACTACGGTGTTGCCCACCCGTACATCCCATAGCAATAGTCAAAACAGACTTCCCTTCCTTTTGGTAACTTGGCAAAATCGGCTCAATCAAGGCCAACAAATGTTGATAAAAGTCTTCGGACTCAGGATGATTCATGACATAGTCATACACTGGTTCATCTACACCCGTTTGGTTTCTCAGTTCTGGTAGGTAGTAGGGATTGGGCAAGAATCGGACATCAAAGACCAAATCTGCATCAATCGGGATTCCATATTTAAAGCCGAAAGACATGACTTCGATACGGAAAGACTGGGCTTGCTCTTGATCTGAAAACTGCTCTGCAAGGGTTTTGCGCAGCTCACGTGGAGTGAGTTCAGTCGTATCCACCACATTTTGGCTCATATTTTTCAAAGGCGCCAAGAGCTCACGTTCCAGCTTGATTCCATCCAAAATCCGACCATCTGCAGCTAGTGGGTGACTCCGTCTGGTTTCCTTGTAACGCGCGACCAATTCCTTATCAGCTGCATCCAAAAAGAGAATTTTAAAGTCCAGTTCTTCCTTGTTTTCCAACTCATCCAAAACAGTTTGAATCTCCGAGAAGAAAGAACGGCTACGCATATCCACTACCAAGGCCAACTTAGGATCGTCTTCCTTTGTTTCCACCAACTGCAAAAACTTAGGCAAGAGAGCTGGCGGCATATTATCAATAGTAAAATAACCCAAATCCTCAAAGGACTGAATGGCTACAGTTTTGCCTGCACCACTCATTCCTGTCACAATCACCAAGTGAAGTTGTTTCTTTGTCATCTTTTTCTCCTTATATCAAAAGAAGTTTGGCAACACCAAACTTCAACTAGCTTATCCAATCTCTGCGATGACTTCGATTTCGACTTTTACATCACGAGGAAGACGAGCTACCTCTACTGCTGAACGAGCTGGGAATTCCTCTTTAAAGGCCGTTTGGTAAACCTCGTTAAAAGGAACAAAGTCGTTCATATCGCTCAAAAAGCAAGTTGTTTTGACAACATGGTCAAAGTCAGTTCCTGCTTCTGCCAAAATAGCACCGATGTTTTTCAAGACCTGTTCTGTCTGTTCTTGAATCGTTTCTCCAACGATTTCCCCAGTTTCAGGAGAGAGAGGAACTTGACCACTAGCAAACAAAAGGTTGCCAACGATTTTTCCTTGAACATAGGGTCCGATAGCCTTTGGAGCCTTGTCTGTATGAATTGTTTTTGCCATTTTCTTTTCCTCACAATTTTTCTAAGATTGCGTCCCAAGCCTCATCCATTCCTGCCTTGCTGACAGATGAAAAGAGGATGAAGTCGTCACTTGGGTCAAAGTTTAATTTCTTTTTGATTGCTGATTCGTGCTTGTTCCATTTACCACGAGGAATCTTGTCCGCCTTGGTCGCAACGATGATAACCGGAATCTCGTAATACTTGAGAAATTCGTACATCTGCACATCATCTGCTGACGGGTCATGACGAAGGTCAACTAAACTGACTACCGCACGGAGATTTTCCCGAGTCGTTAGATACTCTTCAATCATGCGCCCCCACTTTTCACGTTCCTTTTTGGAAACACGGGCATAACCATAGCCAGGAACATCCACAAAGCGCATCTTGTCGTCAATGTTAAAGAAGTTAAGAAGCTGGGTTTTACCAGGTTTACCTGATGTTCGGGCTAGATTCTTACGGTTCAGCATAGTATTGATAAAGCTAGACTTACCAACATTTGAACGCCCTGCTAGGGCAATCTCTGGCAGTTCATCCTGCGGATAGTGGGACTTGTTAGCCGCACTGAGCAAGATTTCAGCATTGTGTGTATTCAGTTCCATAGTCACCTCTAGGCTGTTTCTAGGATTGGTTTATCCGTTCCATCGACAGCTTCTTTTGTGATGCGAACCAATTTCACATTTTCCTGACTCGGTACTTCAAACATGACATCTAGCATGGTTTCTTCGATGATGGAGCGAAGACCACGCGCCCCTGTCTTCCGTTCGATGGCCTTATTGGCAATCTCTTGAAGAGCTTCGTCGTCAAATTCCAACTCGACATCATCATAAGATAACAAGGTTTGATATTGTTTGACCAAGGCATTTCTTGGCTCTTTCAAGATACGAACCAAGTCATCAATCGTTAATTGCTCAAGGGCTGCAAAGACAGGCAAGCGTCCAATCAACTCTGGAATAATACCGAATTTTTGAATATCTTCTGCGATGATTTCTTGCATGTAAGAGCTGTTTTCATCAATTGCTTTATTATTTTGACCAAAGCCGATAACCTTTTCACCCAGACGTTGTTTGACAATTTCTTCAATACCATCAAAGGCACCACCCACGATGAAGAGGATATTTTTAGTATCCACTTGAATCATTTCTTGTTGCGGATGTTTGCGTCCACCTTGAGGCGGCACGCTAGCAACAGTTCCCTCGATAATCTTGAGAAGGGCTTGTTGCACCCCTTCACCAGAAACATCCCGTGTGATCGATACGTTCTCGCTCTTCTTGGCAATCTTGTCAATTTCATCCACGTAGATAATCCCACGCTCTGCACGCTCGATATTAAAGTCAGCAGCCTGCAAGAGTTTAAGGAGAATATTTTCCACGTCCTCACCCACATAACCAGCCTCAGTCAGAGCTGTCGCATCCGCAATCGCAAAAGGCACATTCAAGCTCTTAGCCAAGGTCTGGGCAAGGAAAGTTTTCCCTGAACCAGTTGGGCCAATCATCAAAATGTTTGACTTCTGCAAATCCACATCTTCTGACTCCTCACGCGTATCGTGGAAATTGATACGTTTGTAGTGGTTGTAAACCGCCACTGCCAAGGCACGCTTGGCACGATCTTGACCGATTACATAGTGGTTCAAGATATGGAGGAGTTCAATTGGTTTTGGCACCTCAGACAAGTCTGCCAAGACTTCCTCAACCAATTCTTCTCGAATAATTTCTTGAGCTAGCTCCACGCATTCATTACAAATAAAAGCATTGTTGCCAGCGATTATTTTTTGTACTTCTTCTTGGTTTTTGCCACAAAATGAGCAATAAACCATCATATCATTTTTTCTATTTGTAGACATGATTTCCTTCCATTCTATACTGTCATTCTATCTAAAATAAGGTCATGTAAAAAGCATGAATACTATTGACCAGATTGGTAAAGGCATTTAACCAAAGGAGGATAGAAAGCCCGTAACGCTTTTTACGAAAAGCCTGTGCTCCTGCCAGAAGGCAGATGAAACACAGAAAAGCCGTGAATAAACCAAATAAACTCCGTTCCATTAGACTTCCTTTCTCTTGCGGTATTGGATGGTAAAATCATAAGGATTTTTCTCATCTTTGGCGTAAAATTTGCTTGAAACTGTCTCAAAAAGAGACAAGTCAAACTCTTCAGGAAAATAGGTATCTCCCTCCACCTGAGCATGAATTTGAGTGACAATCACTTCATCCAAATAGGACTCAAAAGCCTGAAAAATCTGCTTCCCACCGATAATGTAGAGATTCTTTTCTTGAGTCTGATACCAGTCCAGAACAGACTGGACATCGTGAAAAGTAGCCACCCCATCTATCTTTTCTTCCGGATTACGCGTCAAAATCAAGGTCTCCCGTTGTGGAAGCAAGCGACGCCCCATCCCATCAAAGGTCACCCGTCCCATCAAGATAGCATGATTCAGAGTTGTTTCTTTGAAGTGTTGCAGTTCTGCTGGCAAATGCCAAGGCAGACGATTGTCCTTACCAATCACACCCTCTTCATCCTGGGCCCAAATAGCTACGATTTTCTTAGTCATGCTTCCATCCTTTTTACTGATAGTACTATTCTATCAAAAAACTCAAAAAAAGACTGGTTTGGAATAGCTTACAAAATAGAAAAAATCTGTAAGAAATTTCCTACAGATTTATCTATGTTGCCTTGTTTCTTATAAACCAGGTGCTTGTCCAAGTTCTGCCGCAAGCATCCAAACTGTTTTCTCAAGTTCAGCCTTAGCACCAACAAAAATATCGTTTGTAACATCATCGCCTTCTTCGTCAGTCACATCCAACGCTTTTTGGAAAAGAGTGATGAGGTAGCGATAAATAGCTAGAACACGTTCCAAGCTTTCTTCAACATTACGGTATTCACCAGCTTCTTCTTCGATTTCGCTGTGTTGAAGGAATTCTGTCAAAGTAGAGTATGGTTTACCACCGAGTGTAATCAATCGTTCGCTGATTTCATCTAAATGACCATCAAGATCATCCATGTACTCATCCATTTTTGGATGCCATACCATAAAACCGCGTCCACGCATGTACCAGTGCACTTGATGCAAAGCAACGTGGGCTACGTACAAATCAGCAACAGCTTGATTCAAAACTTCCTTTGTTTTTGCCAATGCTACTGGCGCTGCTTTTGTTAATGTTGCGACATCTTTTGCTGCTTCTTTTTTCAATTCTACCATTTTATTTTACCTCATTCATTATTTTTATGTAACCACTTCTTAATGATTACTACCTTAGTATACTACTAAGGAAAACCAATAGCAAGCAAAATAACCCACATGAGAAAAGTTGCAATAGACTGATAATTTAAGAATTCTTTAGAAGACGAAAAGAGGGTTGGATGCTTATAGTCAATGGAAATCCATCAGCAAACTAGGAAACTAAACCCAGCTTGACCAAAGCACAAGTTTTGAGGTCGCAGGTAGAACTGACCAAGCTGATGTGGTTTGAAGAAATTCCCCAAGACTATAATAGATTGAAATAAGATGTAACCAAGTCGATTAGGAAAGACAAATGAATTTCTAAAAATGTTTTAGCAACCGCAATGTTCTGGTCTATATTCAATCTACTATATAATACTCTTCGAAAATCTCTTCAAACCACGTCAACGTCTCCTTGCCGTAGATATAGTTACTGACTTCATCAGTCTTATCTACAACCTNNTTTCATTGAGTATAAGATTCATTTCCGAGCAAGTTCTTGAATTTACTCGAGGATAAACTATCATAAAACAAAGAAAAAGAGGGTGCTACTATCACATCCCTCTTTCTAATCAGAGCTTAATACCAAACGCTGACATCTACGCGCCCTTGGATTCCTTTCATGTATTCAGAAGAGGTATATTGCCAACCTTTTTCTCCTGAATAATGAGGGTTTTCCCATTCTAAAGCATTGTTATAGGCCGCTACCCAGTTTACATGTTTTAAAATATCTGGGTGTTTTAAACGCGTCTGTAATAAACTACGATAGCTATAGACATACACATTTTGATAACCCGCCTGCTTCATCGTCTCCATGTACTTGTTGATAATCTTAACCCAAGTACCTGTATCATTCGGAGCACGCTTACTTTTATTCACATACTCCCAGTTCTCAACATCATAGTAGATAGGGTAAGACAAGTTCATATTGTATTTCTTCAGAAGTTCAATGGTCTGTTCAGCATCATTCTCAGCATCAGTCTCATTTTCAGCATAGGTATAGAGATAGACGCCATAAGGTATTCCCAGACGGTTTAACTCCTTAATGTTATGCACCAATTCCTTGTCTTCTTTACCGCTATAACCTAGACGAACAATGACACCATCTACTTCATTTTCATCAATAACCTTTTTCCAATCATTGATACGGCCATTGTGCTCACTAATATCAATAACTTTCTTAGCATGTTCGGTTCCAACTTGTTCTTCTCTATTATTAAAGAAATAGCGTTTACCATCTCTGTGAACCCAGCCGACATTCAAATCTTTCTTTTCTTTGAGCTCACCAGAGGCCGCAAAGATATAGCGAGCGCCATCCATAATCACTTCATCAGTCGCCATGGCACCACTTCCAGTCAAATAGTAGTTGCCTTGCCACTCATTCTGAGCCATATAGCCCCACTTCTTGAAATAGTACCATTTGCCGCCCACTTTTTGCCACTCTTGGTTAGCATAAGTTCCATCGGATTTGAGATAAAAATAAGCAGAATAGGCTGGATCATAAAGCCATTCATTTTGCATCATGGCACCTTGACCGTTCAAGAAATAACTTCCTTGCCATTGGCTTTTAGCCATGTAACCCCACTTCTTGAAGTAGTACCACTTATTTCCAATCAATTGCCATTCTTGATGAGCATAAGCCCCATCTGACTTGAGATAAAACCAACTCTTGTAATTATTATCATAAAGCCACTCGTTTTGAGCCATATAGCCACCTGATTTCAGGTAGTAATTGCCCTGCCACTCATTTTGAGCATAACGACCGTCTGATTTGAGATAAAACCAAGCTTTGTAGTTATTATCAAAAATCCATTCACTTTGAGCTTTAGAACCATCAGCCTTTACATAATAATCTCCATCCCAGTGGGCAGAGACACTGTTTCTCTGTTCATTGCTACTAGTTGATGAAGTTCCTGTTGATAGACTAGATTTTTCTGAAACTGTGCTTCCACTGGTTTCATCTGCCGCAATTCCTGAAACTCTTACGCCAAGTAAGCAAAGGCTTGCTAGCCCTATACATACAAATTTTGTTTTCAATCTTTCCTCTCCTATAAAAAATGGAACAGACATCTGAATGCTGTTCCACCTAGCTTTTGCTACTTACTGATTATTTTACAAAGTCAAGCAAAGCCAAGAAGCTTTCAGCTTCAAGTGACGCACCACCTACAAGGGCACCGTCAACGTCTGGACAAGCCATGTATGAAGCAACGTTCTCAGGTTTAACAGAACCACCGTATTGAACACGAACTTTGTCTGCAACTTCTTGACCAAAGTCAGCAGCTACAACGTCACGAACAACTTTACACATTTTTTGTGCGTCGTCTTGTGAAGCTGATTTACCAGTACCGATAGCCCAGATTGGTTCGTAAGCGATAACTGATGCAGCAACTTGTTCAGCAGTCAATCCAGCCAATGCAGCAGATACTTGAGCACCTACAAATTCAGCAGCTTTACCAGCTTCGTAAGTTTCAAGTGACTCACCACAACAGATGATTGGAAGCATACCGTTTGCAAAGATTGCTTTTGCTTTTTTGTTGATATCTTCGTCAGTTTCATGGAAGTAGTCACGGCGTTCTGAGTGACCGATAACAACGTAGTCAGTACCGATTTCTTTCAAAACTTGTGGGCTTGTTTCACCAGTGAAGGCACCTGCATTTTCAAAGTAGCAGTTTTGAGCAGCAACTTTAAGGTTTGAACCTTTTGCCGCAGCAAGAACTGTTGTCAAATCAAGAGCTGGAGCAGCGATACCTGCTTCAACAAGATCTGATGAAGGAAGTTTTGACGCAACTGCTTCAACGAATGCTTTAGCTTCTTCTGGATTTTTGTTCATTTTCCAGTTACCAGCGATAAATGGTTTACGTGACATTTCACATACCTCTTTTTTCAATTTATTTTCTATTTATTTTATCACAATTAGACACAGCTTGCAAATCTTACTCGGATTTCAAGCCTGCTGACATGGATTAATCCTTCCAGAGATCCATAGCATTTCTGAAATCTGCCGATACCTGTGTCAACTGAGGATTGCTTGCTTCTCTTTCTGCCCGCTTAGCCTCGATTTGAGCCACACTTTTGATACCTTCATGTCGCCAGTTTCTCAAAATCGCCTGGATGTACTTCCAGTTTGGTTTTCCATTCAAAACAGCTTCACGAAGAGCTTCCTTAATCAAGTCAGCACTGGTTCCATCTTCCTTTAGTGTCTTCATCAAATCCTCAATCTCAAAAGGCGTCAACAAGCGTCCCAACTCCTGCTGGAAGGTTTCCACCAAATCCTTAAGATGATTTTGAGGTATCAACTGGTCTGAACTCGAAGCAATAGCTCCAAGCAAGTCATCCAAACGTTCCAAAGCCAAACTAGCATCAAAAAGCAATTCGATTTCGCCATTTAATTCGATAGTACGATACTGGAGAAGTCCCCTCTCCGTCAGATTGGAAATGGACTGGTTGACATCCGAAATTTCCTTGCCAATCCTTTCAGCAATCTGGCTTGGCGACATTTCTTCTAAGCCTGTCGTATTTTGCAAATAGAAAAATTGCCAAACCAGAAAATCGTCGCTAGAAGGAAAGAGTTCCTTAAAATGCAAGAGCAGGGCACTCGGTAAAACCAAGTTCCCTGATTTAAAAGCGTCTAAATATGTCATAATTCCTCTTATAAATACCCAAATGTAGATGCATCATCTTCTATTTTTCTCCAGTCAAAAGGCGTCTCCTGATAGACCGCATAATTCACCCAGTTACTGAAAAAGAGGGCTGCTGATGAAGACCAACAAAGACAAGGTGTCTGGTTGACATCATCATCCTTAAAGTAATTTTCTGGAATATGAGGATCCAAACCTGCATCACGATCTCGGAAATATTCATTTGCCAAGGTATCACGGTCATATTCCAAATGCCCAAAACTATAAATTTCACGCAAATCACGACTAGCCAAAATCGAAACCCCAACCTGAGAACCCTCTGATAAAATCTCGAGATTGGTTTTGTTTAAGACCTCTTCCTTAGAAATCTCCGTGTGCCGAGAATGAGGGGAAACATAGCTATCGTCAAAGCCTCTTAAAAGAAGGTGCCCTTCTTTTAAAGTGTCCTGAGGATAAATACCCGATAACTTACTGTCCATCTGGTATTTTTCCACTCCATAACGCAGATAAAGACCAGCCTGAGCCCCCCAACAGATATAAAGGGTCGAATAGACATGGGTCTTGGACCACTCAAGCACCTGGCTAAATTCCTCCCAATAGTCCACTTCCTCAAATGGTAAATGCTCAACTGGAGCACCCGTGATAATCATCCCATCAAAATACTCATCCTTGACTTCAGGAAAGGTTTTATAAAAGGTCTCCATGTACTCTGAACGAGTTGTTTTAGAACGATGGCTCTCCATATAGAGAAAATCAATATCCAATTGCAGGGGCGTATTAGCCAAATGGCGCAACAACTGGGTTTCTGTGACCATTTTCTGTGGCATGAGATTTAAAATTAAAATCTTCAAAGGACGGATATCTTGGTGGGCCGCACGTTGATCATCCATGACAAAGATATTCTCTGTCCGTAAAATCTCAACAGCTGGTAATTTTCTATCAATTCGAATCGGCATAACCCTCTCCTAACTGTACTCTTTCAGAAATAATTGCATATGTTTGAAACTCTTCGAGAATCTCTTCAAACCGCGTCAACGTTGCCTTGCCGTACGTATATGTTACTGACTTCG
>NZ_VMMQ01000051.1:0-8797 GCF_013277295.1 Streptococcus sp. 477 | reverse complement strand
ATCTGCAACCTCAAAGCTGTACTTTGAGCAGCTTACGGCTAGTTTACTCTTTGATTTTCATTGAGTATGAAACTAAATTTCAAACACATAGTCCTTTTATTATACTGCAAGAAGATATAGTTTTCAATTATAGTTTTTCTCTAACTAGCTATAGTCTATTTTTATATCCTAATGTAGAGAAAACAGCCCTAGGGACTGTTTTTCATTAATAATGCATAAGAACCTTGTAATCGTAGTCCCCGATTTTTTCACGGCCGTTCAATTCATCCAATTCAACAAGGAAGGCACAACCTGCTACAATACCACCAAGTTTTTCAATCATCTCGATAGTTGCCTTAACAGTTCCACCTGTTGCCAAGAGGTCATCTACAATAAGAACGCGTTGACCTGGTTTGATTGCATCCGCATGCATAGTCAAGGTATCAACACCGTACTCTTTTTCATAGTCAGCAGAAATGACTTCACGTGGCAATTTACCTGGTTTACGAACAGGTGCAAAACCAATTCCCAACTCAAAGGCAACTGGACAGCCCACAATAAATCCACGAGCCTCAGGCCCTACAACCATGTCAATTTTCTTGTCAGTAGCATACTGAACAATTTCACGAACAGCGTAGCTATAAGCATTTCCATCAGCCATCAAAGGACTAATATCACGGAAGGTGATACCTTCTTTTGGATAATTTTCAATTGTTGCAATGTAATCTTTTAAATTCATATTTTTCTTTCTTTCAAAGTTTTTACTCTCTATTATAGCATATTTTCCAGTAAAGAAGAAAGGGAAAACAATATTTCATTTGCTAGTCACCCTATAAGTCAAATAAGACGACCATTTTTATTCAAGGCACGTCACAAGATAGATACATAATATGACTTCCCTAGCAAAAAGGAGAGAAGCATTTTGTTTCTCTCCCTAGACTAACTGATATCTCTCCACTACAATCGATAAAGAGATATCTTTTCTTGTACTGCTTTGAATTTTATTTATTTTAATAGACTGTTTTTTCAGTTTCTACATCGAAGAAGTGTGCTTTGTTCAAGTCAAATCCAAGTTCAACTGTTGCACCTGTTTGCAAGTAATCACGAGCATCAACTTTAGCAACAAATTCGTCTTTACCAACTTGGCAGTATAGGTGAGATTCTGAACCAAGCAGTTCTGATACAGAGATAGTCGCTTTTACAACACAGTCTGGGAATGTTTCAAGGAAAGCAGGTTCTGCATTCACATCTTCTGGACGGATACCGAAAATCAACTCTTTACCTTCGTAGCCTTTTTCGCGAAGAACTTTCAATGCTCCTTCTGGAACTTTCAAACGGAAACCATCAGAAATAATTTCGCTACCAACTAATTTCACATTGATGAAGTTCATTGCTGGGCTTCCGATGAATCCTGCAACGAATTTGTTAACTGGGTTTTTGTAAACTTCTTGAGGAGTACCGATTTGCTCAACACGTCCGATAGTACCTGTACCAGCAGGGTTCTTAGTTGCTGACATGATAACGATACGGTCTGCAAGTGTCATCGCTTCTGTTTGGTCGTGAGTTACGTAGATAGTTGTAGCTCCGATACGACGGTGGATTTTCGCAATTTCAGCACGCATTGATACACGAAGTTTTGCATCCAAGTTTGACAAAGGTTCGTCCATCAAGAATACTTTTGCATCACGGACGATGGCACGACCCATGGCAACACGTTGACGTTGACCACCTGAAAGGTCAGCTGGTTTACGTTCCAAGAATTCTTTCAATCCAAGGATTTCAGCTGCTTCTTGCACACGTTTGTCGATGTCTTCTTTGCTGTATTTACGCAATTTCAAACCGAAAGCCATGTTATCGTATACAGTCATGTGTGGGTAAAGAGCGTAGTTTTGGAATACCATGGCGATGTCACGGTCTTTTGGAGCTACGTCGTTGACAACCACGCCATCGATAGATGCAGTACCTTCTGTGATGTCTTCAAGACCAGCAATCATACGAAGGGTTGTTGATTTACCACATCCTGAAGGACCTACGAAAACGATAAATTCTTTATCTTTGATATTCAAGTTGAAATCTTCAACTGAATAGTGTTCGCTGTTTGGATATTTTTTGTAAATATTTTTAAGATTCAATTCTACCATGAGGTGAACTCCTTTTGTTTTTGATAATTATATTATAGATGAAAACGTTTTACATTTCTATGGCAAGGTGACCAAAAAAACAAAAAAATTCTGTGCAACTTGCACAAAACTTTAGAGAATATCGGAGAATTTGAAGAAGATAATCTTTATTATTCTTCTATACAAAAGCAGAAACAAGGATCAGCTTTCCCATATTTTCGCTGATTCTCCACTACATTTGACTGGATTCTAATTTTTTAGAGAAATACAAAAGAGCTAGCCTAAGCTAACTCTTATCCTATGCGGAGAGAGGGACTTGAACCCTCACGACCTAAAGCGGTCACAGGATCCTTAGTCCTGCGCGTCTGCCAATTCCGCCATCCCCGCGTCGATTACTTTACTAGTATATCAACTTTTGGGATGCTTGTCAACACTTTTTTTCAATTTTTTTCATTTCATCAACCAAATTACTCTAAAATTTCATTTAGATTTTCATCTACTAACTTAGCTCCAAGTGTATTTTTGAAATGACCTAGGGCAAATTGATGATTTTCAGGCCAGATGGAAGCAACAGCTGGTTGAACAATCTCGATGTCATAACCTAGATTATAGGCATCAATAGCTGTATGCAGGACACAGATATCCGTCAAGACACCTGTTAAGATAACTGTAGAAATGCGACGCTCTCTCAAACGAATATCTAGGTCAGTCCCTGAAAAAGCTGAGTAATGGCGTTTATCCATCCAAAAGACACGACTGTCTGAACCATGCTCTTGATAAAAGATCCCCAAGTCTCCGTATAAATTGCGTCCACTAGTCCCAATCAGATTATGAGGAGGAAATAGTTTACTTTCTGGATGAAAACAATCGTTTTCTTCATGAGCATCAATAGTAAAGAAGATATAATCTCCCCGTTCAAAAGCTAATCGAGTCACCTTGCTAATGGCATCCGAAATAGCCTGAGCTGGAGCCCCTGCTGTCAATTTACCACTATCAGCAACAAAATCTTCTGTATAATCAATCGAAATTAAAGCTTTAGTCATTAGTAATCTCTTTTCTTCACTTCTTCAAAAATATCTGAAATCAAGACCTTAAGGTAGGTTCCCTTCATTCCAAGTGAGCGACTTTCAATAATTCCCGCAGATTCAAGTTTACGAAGGGCATTGACAATCACAGAGCGGGTAATTCCGATACGGTCTGCAATCACTGATGCAGTCAACTGCCCTTCATTTCCATTTAATTCCCCTAAAATTGCTGAAACAGCACGGAGTTCGGAGTAAGAAAGGGTATTAACCGCCATGGTGACAGCAGTACGGCGACGGATATTTTTCTCATCTTCTTCACGCTGGAAGTTAAGAAGCTGAATCCCAACAACGGTACTGGCAATCTCAACAAGAATCAAGTCCTCATCTTCGAATTTTTTATCATTGCGCCAAATAATCAAAGAACCAAGGCGAATCCCCGATACATGAATCGGTGCAATAGTCGTCAAGCCATCTGGAAAATCTTCTCTACTCTCAACAGGGAAAATACTCATATCATGCTCAACAGGCAAATTTGCTTCTGTTTCGTAAATCATATTAGCCCCTTGAACGTAGTCATCTGGGAAAATCTTAGTTTGGAAGAATTGCTCTACGCGATCTGTATTTGTTTTATAACGCATAAAATAGCCAAGCAGACGTCCCTTACTATTGATAATGCAGGCATTGCAATGAATAATATCCGCTAACTGACGCGTAATAGCGTTGTAAGGAAGCTCATCCTGAAACTGCTCCTCTGAGCGCTTCAAAATTGATGTAATCTTTCTTGTTTTTTCTAATAAATGTGCCATTTTTCACCTCGAATTTAATCGCTATCATTATAACATAAACAGATTGAATTTTCAATTATTATCTGAAAATTGCTTATTTAATTGCAATTTAGACTAGCTGAAATATTTTAGAAAATTATGTTTTCTTATTGACAACCTAATTTATATTTGATATTATATCATTATAAGAAGGTGGGTTGATAATACCTTTCCATTTCACCTATCCTTTGCTATCACCATCTTCTTTCACCCTTGGTCTCCTTATATAAAAAAGCGATTCATTTTGAACCGCTTTTTCTTATTTATCTCCCTTGTTACGAATAACAAAGCCTGTTTGCTTTTCACTTGAAGTATTGCGTGGTTTTTTATTATCCTTACGGTAACGTCTGTCTTTATCAAAACTATCATTGCCACGACTTCCTTTTTTGAAATCATCCCGACGACCATTACCACGGCGATCACGGTCTCGACGATCACGGTCTCGACGGTCATCTCCACGACGACCTCCCTTAGCTTTACCACCGAAGCCATTACCTGATGGTTTAAATGGCAGTGGTTTTTCACGCGCAATCTCCACTTCTGGAAGGCTATCCGGATCTTGAACAGTCAGACTCAAGATATACATTGCCAATTCTTCTGGAGTAAATTCGGCAGCTAGCTTACGAGCATCCTTACCAAATTTCTCAAAGTTAGCACGGATAGTCTCATCTGCAAAATCACGTTCGATTTTCTTGAGAGCTACCTGTTTTTTAGCTTGGAAGGCTTCTTCTGCACTTGCAGGTTTGAGACCTTTCATGCGTTTCTTGGTCAAGTTTTCAATGATTTGGAGGTAGCCCATTTCATTTGGTGATACGAAAGTAATAGACTGACCTGACTTACCGGCACGACCTGTACGACCGATACGGTGAACATAACTTTCAGGATCTTGTGGAATATCGTAGTTATAGACATGGGTCACACCTGAAATATCCAAACCACGCGCTGCAACGTCCGTCGCAACTAGAACATCCAGATTTCCATTTTTAAAGTCACGAAGGACACGAAGACGTTTGTTTTGGTCTAGGTCTCCATGAATTCCTTCTGCACGGAAGCCACGGATTTTCAAACCACGAGTCAATTCATCCACACGACGTTTGGTACGACCAAATACGATAGCAAGCTCAGGTTGCTCCACATCCATGAGACGTGTCATAGTATCAAATTTTTCTTGTTCCTTAACTCGGATATAGTATTGATCAACCAATTCTGTTGTCAATTCCTTAGCAGCAATCTTCACATGCTCAGGTTCTTTCATAAACTGAACACCGATACGTTTGATGGCATCTGGCATAGTTGCTGAGAAAAGAAGAGTTTGTCGATTTTCAGGGACACGGGAGATGATAGCTTCAATGTCTTCAAGGAAGCCCATGTTGAGCATTTCATCCGCTTCGTCAAGGATAAGCGTTTCAATATCTTGTAATTTCAAGGCCTTGCGTTTGATCAAGTCTAAGAGGCGACCAGGTGTTCCCACCACGATATGGGCACCAGATTTAAGAGCCTTAATTTGTTTTTCAATGCTTGATCCGCCGTATACTGAGCGGACTTTGACTCCCTTGCTACGACCAAAACGGAACAATTCCTCTTGACTTTGGACAGCGAGTTCACGAGTTGGAGCGATCACCAAGGCTTGGATAGTCGCTTCTTCTGTACGGATTTTTTCAAGGGTAGGCAAGCCAAAGGCTGCAGTTTTTCCTGTACCAGTCTGAGCTTGACCGATAACGTCCTTGCCTTCAAGGGCCAAGGGAATGGTTTGTTCTTGGATCGGACTGGCTTCTACAAAACCAGCTTTTTCAATCTCTGCTAGCAAATCAGCAGACAAGTTTAATTCATTAAATTTCACGTTGTTCTTCTTTCTAAAGGTGGTGCGAAGCCACCCTATAGGGCTTAGTGTATACTTTTCTTTTTATGACGTATTTTCATATACTGGATATAAAATCGTGTTGCTTCTTTTCCACAAAAGAAAAGTACTGTTTTCTTTGCAACCTATCTAGTATAACACAAGAGAGAAGCAAAAGATAGCCCAATTTCTCTAGAAAATCATGTAAGCGGTTTTTGACCTTCCTTTTTGATGGAACGACCTAGATAATAAGACAAAGCCAAGGCTATACTATATAAAATGATAAAAACGAACAAGGTTTGTGTGTAAGAATGAGCCATTTTATAAGTTTCTGCTAATAAAATAGGTCCTGCTAAACCAGCCATTGCCCAAGCTGTTAAAATATAACCATGCAGAGCAGCTAATTCCTTGGTTCCAAAAATATCACTGAGATAAGCTGGAATCAATGAAAAACCAGCTCCATAGCAAGTCATCAAAATAGACATAGCGACTACAAATAAAACGGAATCTGTAAAGAGCCAAAGTGAGAGAGAAAAGAAAAGATTGACAAGCAGTAATATACTAAAGGTTAGAGGGCGACCGATATAGTCAGACAAACTCGCCCAAAGCAAGCGACCAAATCCATTGAAAATCCCTAAAACGCCCACCATTACTGCTGCATGACTTGTAGACAAGCCAGCCATCTCCTGTGCCATTGGCGATGCCGCTGAAATTAAGCCTAAACCACAAGCTATGTTGATAAAGAAAATAATCCAAAGTATATAAAACCGATTGCTTTTTAGAGCCTGATTTGCAGTCATCCCTTGCGTCAGAGAGTCTGTTTTTTCTTTCCCTGAAACAGATAAAATTGCAAGCTCTTGTTCATTTGGACGCTTAATGAATTGTGAAGCTAGGAGCATGATAATAAAGTAACTTGCACCTAAAATATAAAAAGTTTCTACAAGCCCTACCCCTGCGATGAGATGTTGCGCTATGGGACTAGTCAATAAAGAAGCAAAACCAAACCCCATAATCGCTAAACCTGTTGCGAGACCACGTTTATCAGGAAACCATTTTATAATCGTTGACACAGGGGTAATATAGCCGGCTCCCAAACCAAGCCCACCTAAAATACCATAAGCCAGATACAACAACCACAGTTCCTGACGGTCTATTGCAAATCCTGTTAAGATATTTCCACCTGCGTATAGAAAAGCAGATAGACTCCCCATGACTCTCGGACCAAATTTTTCTACCAAACGCCCCATAAATGCAGCCGATAAGCCTAAACAAAAGATTGCTAGACTAAAGGCAAAGGCAACAGAAGCCTGATCCCATCCCGTTTTTTCAATAATAGGGTTACGATAAACACTCCAAGCATAAGTCGAACCCAGCATTAAGTGTAAAATGACCCCAGCAAAGGCAATAATATAACGATTCGATTTCATAAAACCTCCTATTTTCGAACATTTATTCTATCTTATATAAAAATAGATAGGATTTTAGTTTATCAAGCTTGTCAAAAAATTACTAGCTTTTTGTCTGGAAAGCGTTTTTATTTTTTTCTGTCTTTTTCGTAGCAGAATTGTGCAAAAGTTTTTTTCTTGTGCTAGAATGTAATTCGAATAGGAGGAACTCTAAATGTTAACTTATGATTTAATCGTTATCGGATTTGGTAAGGCTGGTAAAACACTAGCTGGTAAATTGGCTTCAGCTGGCAAAAAAGTTGCCCTCGTTGAACGTAGCAAAGCTATGTACGGTGGAACTTGTATCAACATCGGTTGTATCCCAACTAAGACTTTGCTAGTTGCTGCTGAGAAAGACTTGTCTTTTGAAGAAGTCATTGCTACCAAAAATACTATCACTGGTCGCCTCAACGGTAAAAACTATGCGACTGTTGCTGGTACAGGCGTGGATATCTTTGATGCGGAAGCTCACTTCCTTTCAAATAAAGTCATCGAAATCCAAGCTGGTGATGAAAAGAAAGAACTGACTGCTGAAACAATCGTCATCAACACTGGTGCTGTTTCAAACGTCTTGCCTATCCCTGGACTTGCTACAAGCAAGAACGTCTTTGACTCAACAGGTATCCAAAATTTGGACAAATTGCCTGAAAAACTTGGAGTCCTTGGTGGTGGAAATATCGGTCTTGAATTTGCTGGCCTTTACAACAAACTTGGAAGCAAGGTTACAGTCCTAGATGCCTTGGATACATTCCTACCTCGTGCAGAACCTTCCATCGCAGCTCTTGCTAAACAATACCTGGAAGAAGACGGTATTGAATTGCTTCAAAATATCCATACTACTGAAATTAAAAACGACGGTGACCAAGTGCTTATCGTAACTGAAGACGAAACTTACCGTTTCGATGCCCTTCTCTACGCAACTGGACGTAAACCAAATGTAGAACCACTTCAACTTGAAAATACAGATATTGAACTTACTGAACGTGGTGCTATTAAAGTAGACAAACATTGTCAAACAAACGTTCCTGGTGTATTTGCAGTTGGGGATGTCAACGGTGGCCTTCAATTTACTTACATTTCACTTGATGACTTCCGTGTTGTCTACAGCTACCTTGCTGGAGATGGCAGCTACACACTTGAAGACCGTCTCAATGTACCAAACACCATGTTTATCACACCTGCACTTTCACAAGTTGGTTTGACTGAAAGCCAAGCAGCAGATTTGAAACTTCCATACGCTGTTAAGGAAATTCCTGTTGCAGCCATGCCTCGTGGTCACGTAAATGGAAACCTTCGCGGAGCTTTCAAAGCTGTTGTTAATACTGAAACCAAAGAAATTCTTGGAGCAAGCATCTTCTCAGAAGGTTCTCAAGAAATCATCAACATCATCACTGTTGCTATGGACAACAAGATTCCTTACACTTACTTCACAAAACAAATCTTCACTCACCCAACCTTGGCTGAGAACTTGAATGACTTGTTTGCGATTTAAGTTGAGATCACATCTTAACTGACAGCCCTCTGAGGGCTGTTTTCATTTCTGCGAAATCTCATACTCTTCGAAAAT
>NZ_VMMQ01000050.1:0-11739 GCF_013277295.1 Streptococcus sp. 477 | reverse complement strand
AAACTTCCCATAATGTTTCTTATGTGCTTCAAGTATATAAAAAGGCGTAAAAATACGCCTATAGATAATGGGGTTGAAATAGGTTTATTGTTGATGAGATTGTAGATAATTCAATTTTTTACTTCCAATCGAATACTTAAAACCTCCACCTTTTCTGCCTGTAATTGTTCATCATAAAATTCAATATCTTCAGGATTTTCCCCTTGGCAACCTCGGTAGAAATATTCTTCCGCTCGATCAGGATTCAAAAATCGACAAGCACAAACAAAACAGTCTCCATCATCATTTATTGAGATAATATAGTAGATTGAAATAAGATGTAAACAAATCGATTAGGAAAGTTAAATTAATTTCTAGAAATTTTTTAGCAGATGTAGTGTACTATTCTAGTCTCAATTTACTATGGCTTCAAATATATCTTTCGAAAAAATATTTACAGATGTGTAATTTTGAAGCTTGCAAAAGTTAGTAAACTTGTAGATTTCGATTTGAAGTAACTTGTTTTCTTGCCCGATATTGTTTTTGAAATTGAATTTTTCCATAGTGACTCCTTAATTTTCTTCTACACGTCTGATGATAAATCTAATTCGCAAAAGAGTCAAGAGGATTTTTCGAAAAATAAATAGCGACCGAAATCGCTATTTTAAGGGTTATAGGTATTTGATGGCTTAGACTGCTGTGTGACTGTTTGCCCTCAGGCAATCTTTCTTCTATATTAGTATTAGTAAAGGTCTAAATAATTATCAATTTCCCATTGTGAAACGAAGGTTGCATAACTTGCCCATTCGATTCGCTTGGCTTCAAGGAAACTAGTATAGATATGTTCTCCAAGAGCCGCTCTGACAACCTCATCTTCTGTCAAAGCTTTCAAAGCGTTGTGAAGAGTTGATGGAAGGTCTGTAATACCAGCTTCCTTACGCTCTTCTGCTGTCATGATGTAAATATTTTCTTCAATAGGAGCTGGTGCTTCGATTTTATTTTCAATACCATGCAAACCAACTTCCAATAGAACTGCCATAGCGATGTATGGGTTTGCCATCGGATCCACTGAACGCAACTCAAGACGAGTTCCCATACCGCGTGAAGCAGGTACGCGCACAAGTGGCGAACGGTTACGACCAGCCCAAGCAATGTAAACAGGCGCTTCATAACCTGGAACCAAACGTTTGTATGAGTTAACCGTTGGGTTCATGATGGCAGTATAGTTGTAGGCATGTTTGATCAAACCACCGAGGAAATGGTAGGCCGTTTCTGACAACTGCATTCCTTTTGGATCATTTGGATCAAAGAAGGAATTGTTTCCTTCTGCATCAAACAAGGACATATTACAGTGCATACCTGATCCGGCAATACCAAATTTTGGTTTGGCCATAAAGGTTGCGTAAAGCCCATGTTTGCGAGCAATGGTTTTAACAACAAGTTTAAAGATTTGAATCTTATCACAAGCACGGAGAACTTCATCGTACTTGAAGTCAATCTCATGTTGTCCAACCGCAACCTCGTGGTGACTGGCTTCTACTTCAAATCCCATTTTGGTCAAGACATTCACAATCTCACGACGTGTGTTGTCCGCAAGATCAGTAGGTGCCAAATCAAAGTAGCCACCCTTGTCATTCACCTCAAGTGTTGGGTCTCCATTTTCATCCAGTTTAAATAAGAAGAATTCTGGCTCTGGTCCAAGATTGAAGGATTTGAATCCTACTTCTTCCATGTGACGAAGAGCACGTTTCAAATTGCCACGAGGGTCACCTGCAAATGGTTCACCTTCTGTTGTATAGACATCACAGATCAAACCTGCAACACTTCCATTTTCATCTCCCCACGGGAAGACTGTCCATGTATCCAAATCAGGGTACAAGTACATATCCGACTCATTGATACGTACAAAACCTTCAATAGAAGATCCATCAAACATAGCCTTGTTTGACAAGACTTTATCTAACTGTTCATCTGTAGCAGGAATTTCGACGTTTTTCATGGTTCCCAAAATATCTGAGAACATGAGACGGATAAAGGTAACATTTTTTTCCTTGACTTCACGACGAATATCTGCAGCTGTGATTGGCATGAGTTTTCTCCTTAAATGTATGACTACTTGCGGTTGCCTAACCGCGACCAAAAGGTGACCGTACTGAAGCAAAGCGACCCTGTTGGAGGAGTTCATTGTGAAGTGCACGACGTACTTCAGTCTGACTAACCGCGTTCTTGGATTTCGCTTCACGTTCAGCATATTTTTTCTTAATGGCAGCGATATTATAACCTTCAGAGATATAATCTTTGATTTCAAGCAGACGATCCATGTCATTCAAGGAATACATGCGACGGTTCCCTTCGTTTCGATCAGGCTTAATCAACTCTTGATCTTCATAATAACGAATCTGACGCGCCGATAGATCGGTCAACTTCATAACACTGCCGATAGGAAAAACAGCCATATTTCGGCGAAATTCTTTTTCCTTCATTTACAATTTCCTTCTTTCTGTCTATTATAGTCTAAAAAAAGACAAACGTCAATTGATAATGTTATAAAATGTAACATTATTTTTCTTTTTTCTCTAAAAAGAGCCGAATACGATCAATATCGTAATTTACGAGAATTGCGACAAAAACTCCCATGAAAGTTTCTGATACACGCGCAAACACGTACAAAATCGTTTCCCCACTCGGGATCGATAGTGTAATAATTAACATAGCTGCTACACCACCAATAACCCCTGCTTTGTTATTCATGGCTACATTTGTCATAATGGTTAACATGGTGCAGATTGGAACAACAACTAAGGTTACCCAAAAGGCTTCGTGGAAAAAACTATTTATTAGGAAGAAAACCAAGGCATAGAGGCCACCGATACTATTTCCTAGAATACGCGAAGTCCCAAAATGGACACTCTTATCAAAACTCTCCCTCAGGCTAAAAACGGCTGTCAAAGCACCAATTTGAAGACCTTTCCAACCAAAAAAGCCAAAAATCAAGAGAACTAGAAAAACAGCAATACCTGTTTTAAAGGTTCGCATACCAAGTTTGAACTGGGATTTATCGAATTTATATTTTTTAAAATAACTCATAATCTCAACTTTCTATTTCCATTTTATCATAAATCGGTGATTTTTATGAGGAATAGTTGAGAGGAAGCGTTTTTATTTTGAGCAAAAGAAAAGAGGAACTTTCACCCCTCTCTTCTTTGATTTGTTTATAAAATCTTATTTTTCTGTCAAGGCTGCAAGTCCTGGAAGAACTTTACCTTCGAGAAGTTCCATTGATGCTCCACCACCGCGTCACAAATACCTACACTAACACAAAAAGGTGACATAGCCACCTTTTTGTTAACGTTTCAGTTTTCTTCCTTTTCTACAAAATCAGGATTTTGTAGAGACTAACGGGCTGAAATTATTTTTCTGTAAGTGCAGCCAAACCTGGCAATACTTTACCTTCAAGAAGTTCCATTGATGCTCCACCACCAGTAGAGATCCATGAGAACTTGTCTGCACGACCAAGGTTGATTGCTGCGGCAGCTGAGTCACCACCACCGATGATTGATTTAACACCTGGTTGTTTCACGATAGCGTCCATCACACCGATTGTACCAGCTTGGAAGTCTGGGTTTTCAAATACACCCATAGGTCCGTTCCATACAACTGTTTTGGCACCAGTCAAAGCTTCGTCAAATTTAGCGATAGATTTTGGACCGATGTCAAGACCAAGGAAGCCTTCAGAAACTGCTTCACCTTCAGTGTCACGCACTTCAGTGTAACCAGCAAATGCGTTTGCTTCTTTTGAGTCAACTGGCAAGATCAATTTACCGTTTGCTTTTTCAAGAAGAGCTTTCGCAACATCCAATTTGTCTTCTTCTACAAGTGAGTTCCCGATTTCGATACCTTGTGCTTTATAGAATGTATAAGTCATACCACCACCGATAAGGACTTTATCAGCTTTTTCAAGCAAGTTTTCGATAACACCAATCTTGTCTGAAACTTTTGAACCACCAAGGATTGCTACGAATGGACGTTCTGGAGTTTCAACTGCTTCTTGGATGTAGGCAATTTCGTTTTCAAGAAGGAATCCAGCAACTGCTTTTTCAACGTTTGCTGAGATACCAACGTTAGATGCGTGTGCACGGTGAGCTGTACCGAATGCATCGTTTACGAAGATACCATCTCCAAGTGATGCCCAGTATTTACCAAGTTCAGGATCGTTTTTAGATTCTTTCTTGCCGTCAACATCTTCGTAACGAGTGTTTTCAACCAAGAGAACTTGTCCATCTTCAAGAGCGTTGATCGCTGCTTCCAATTCAGCACCACGAGTTACACCTGGGAACACAACATCTTGACCCAATTTAGCTGCCAAGTCAGCTGCTACAGGAGCAAGTGATTTACCAGCTTTATCAGCTTCTTCTTTCACACGTCCAAGGTGAGAGAAAAGAATTGCACGTCCACCTTGTTCGATGATGTACTTAATAGTTGGAAGAGCTGCTGTGATACGGTTGTCGTTAGTGATTACGCCATCTTTCAATGGTACGTTGAAGTCAACACGAACGAGGACTTTTTTACCTTTCAAGTCAACGTCTTTAACAGTAAGTTTTGCCATGTTACAAAAACCCCTTTATTTATTTTATTCGAAACTATTATATCACACTTTGGAAATATAAGGAAAGATTTCACAAGATTTTTCGATATTTAATCTTCATCTTCTTTTTTCTGTTTCAATGTCAATGCTAAACTAGCAAGACCAAGGCTTGCCAATCCTGCTATTAGGGCTTCATTGGCATCAGCAGTTCCTGTATTTGGCAATTGTTTGCCTGCTTCTTCTGATTTAACTGCTGTATTTTGGGCTGGTTTTTCTTGTGTAGGCGCTACTGCTGGTTCTGTTTTTACTTTTGTTCCAATTTCAACAATTTCTGGAATCGCCTCTTGGATGACTTCTGTTGAACGAAGACGACGCTGACCGTTTTCATCAACTTCAAAGACATGTCTCAACAGACCATCTCGTCCCTGTATGATGACTCGTTGTTCCCCAACTAGTATATCAGCATTTTCATGCTCTTGACGGTCAAAGGCAACCTTTTCCTCTTGAACTTCCAATTTAGGAGCCTTTTGTTGATCAGAAGCCGGTTGATTAGTAGTTTTTGGAAGGACTATGTTTTGTTGTTCTGGTTTAGTTGAGATAGTAACAAGGTCATTTGCACCATTAGATTCTACTCGTGGTTTCTCAGCAGATTCATAAACAAAGGCATAATGAGTAAAGTGTGGTGCTGTAAAGATAACATGACTATCCGTTTGTTCAAAAGCCAATTCCACTGCCTCTTTGCCTCCAGGTAAGAAGAATACTCTCTTCACTTTCTTATCTTTTTCAATTGGAATTTTCACAATAGAAGCGTAAGAAAGATCAACGTCTTGACCTTTTTCATCTAGACCTTCTATTTCAAAGACATGAGCATCTTCTCCAGCAAAGTATTTCTTCTCTTCAGCACTTGCTTGAACACGCTCTACTTTCAAGCCCTTGATGACAGTCTTCTCTTTATTTGAGAAGTGCACTTCAACACCTGTTTTACTATCAGAAAAGACTGCTAGCTTGTCTTCTTTCAATAAGGCAACCAGATCTTTCAAACTCTGTTTCGCTGTTGCAAGCTCTTCTGAACTCAAATCTACTTTTTCAACCAAGGCCTTGTTCTTTTCAAGAAGCGGAGCTAGGGCAGAACCTGAAGGATGGTTTGGTTTGGCAGCCAAGAGTTCTTGAGCCTCACCTGTTAAGCGATCGAGTTCTGTCTTTTCTTCCGTAAATTTCTCTTGACCATTCAGAGCTTTATGAGCTTCTGTCAATTTATTAAGTCGGTCATTAACCTGATCTTGGGTGCTAGTTTCATGGTCTTTCAACACTTGTTCGGCCGCTTCAATTGCTTTCAAGAAGGCTTCTTTTACTTCTGGTGAAGCAAAGTTATAGACCACCTTATTCTTAGCTGCTTCAACTTCTGCTAACTTTTGTTTGAGGTACTCATCGTTCAATGCGGCTTTTGGAGATACCAAAACATCAAAATTGACTTCATGACCTTGGTAACGAATCGTCAAGGTTTGACGACCAGTCTTTTGAGCATGGTAACCAGAAATTTCAACTCCCTCATCAGTAAAGGAATGTTCTTCCATGGTATCATTGCTATAAGCCACTGCAAAGCGTCCTTCAGACAAGTCTAAGTTATCACCAACTAGGTAATCTTTTTTCGGTTCCTGACTTACTTTAATTCCCAAAATAGTTTTCGGACTTGCTTCATCTTGACTAGTAACAGTCACTGATAAATTCGCATTTACTGGTTGTCCCAAATATTGGAGAGTAAGATTTTGTTCTCCCTTATGATGCGTGTCAAATCCTGATACTGATACACCTGCGTGAGTTAGGCGAACGAGTTCGTCCTCAGCTCCACCTTCATACCGAACTCGAAGAACACCACCTCTAAGGTCCAAATCCTCCCCTTCGGCGTAGCTTGTTTTCTTAGGTCCTGTTTCTAGGCTGACTGACTTGATTCTTCTGTCATCTTTTGGAACGGAAACCGCTAGGACATTACTAATTTCCTTGCCTGGAAACTGGGTACGATAGTACAGAAGACCAGATTGATTTGTCAAATCCAATGGTGCACTTGCTAGGTCTCCTCCAACTTCGCTCTTCAAGGTTGCAAGCGGAATTTGAGAATTTGGATTGTCATAAACGGTAATGGTTGCTCCAGCTGGTACATCCGCAAAACCAACCTGTACCTTGTTATTGCCTAGAGAACGGGCTGCAGCCTTGGCCATCGGAATATTGACACTCTCAGTATCAAGCTTTTCATACATTTTCCAGTTATAGATACGAATAGCCTTCCATGGAGTTCCATTGTCAGAAGTGACAACATTTAAGCGCCAATCTTGAGCTGTGATAGGTTTATCAAGGGTAATATCTGTAACATGAGCTTTATTGCCACGGACTTCCTTAGCCAACTTCCATTGACCATCCGCATCTTTATAATAGAGGTCAAAGTCTTTGGTGTTCATCAAACCATCGTTGACAGATTCTCCACCAGCTCCAGCATGATCCATCACCCATCTAACAACTGTACGTGGCTGGGTCAAACGAATATCCACACTACCACTTAATTGAGAAGAAGACCATTTGTCAGATAGACTGGTGATGGTCCCATTCAACATACCTTCGATACCTTCTCCACCTTCTATATCTGGGAAGGTACTTCCGATAACAGTAGCCCCTGGAACGATGTTTTCTGCTAGAGGTCTTGGAAGACTTGTGTCTTGGACAGTCATCCCCCACTCAAAGTTTGTAGTTGCTGCTTCAGAACGAAGGCCATTCTTACCAACTGCAACAACCTTCAACTCCTGACTAGTACCAGTCGCACTAGCTGAGCGGCTAACTTTTGGTAGGTAGATCGTAGTTGCAGATGAACCTGTCAATAGGCGCCAAGCATCGCCATCCTTTTCATAGACTTCATAGAAATCAGCATCTTTATGACCAGTAAATTGTACAACTGCTTCCGCTTCTTGGGCATTTTTAAGGACTTGTTTGGCTACAGCTACTGTGGTTGGTGCCTGAGGAGCATCTTGATTATTGCTGATGGTCAATTGCCCCAGGTTAAATTGATAACCTTTTAAGTCTTTGTCATTTTCAAAATAGAGTTTAATACCGTAAATTGTTTTACCTGCCAAGGCACTCAAATCAAAATCATCGGTAGTCCAGTTATCTGAAACTGTCAATTCTTTACGGGCAGCTTCATCACCGTAGGTATAATCTTTCTTGGTTGCAAATTCTACATAAACCTTGGTCCCTTTGCCTCCTTTGTGGGCGACATGCAATTTGGTTGTATCTGTCACCTTCAAGCGAGTAGAGTACAAATTCACATCTTGCTTGGTCGCACCTGAAAGATCTCCTGCAAATTTAAGAGAAGTTCCACCATTATAAGCATCTTCAAAATCATAGCTTGCTTTCAACTTATCACCAGTTGATTTTTGCCACCAGCGCCATGTTGGAAGAACACCTGAAACTGAACGGTAATTCCACTCAGAATCCTTAGAAACCTTACCATCTACGAACCATTTTCTACCATGACCTGTATTAAAAGAAGTGGTAAAAGTATGACCTACTGCTGGCGTGCGGTCCGCAACTAGGTTGGCAATCCCGTACCAGTCCTTGTCATCTGGTTTTTGACCAGTTGGATCGCCTTGGTAACCAGTGAAGAAGATATTTTCATTCTTATGATAGTCTTCGCCTGTCTTGCCAAGACTTGTAATAGTATCTGGCGCAAAGAGACCAAGTGACAAGCGAAGTTTGCCATTTTCATCTAAAAGGGCATCCCATTTCACTTTAGTCTTATAAGAACCACCCTGTTGCAATTCCAATCCTGCAAAGACATCGTACTGGCTACGCTCTAACCATTTGGCCATAGCTACAGAGTAATCATTCTTCTCTTTGGTCCAGTTAAAGTTAGCAAAGAAGTTGTCTGCTGGAACCTTATCTCCTTCAGGTTGCATGAATTGGTAGTTGTATTCTCCCAAACCATCTTGGTGGTAACGTCCATAGTTATAAGTCATGGCATCGTACCAAGAATACTTGATTGGATGGTTTACCTTAGCAGCATACTCCTTGGTATAGAGCATAAACTGGCGCATCTTTTCTCCAAGAGGTTCAACCAAATCCCCAGTTGTTTCTTGGTTAATGAAATAGCCATCATAGCCATAATACTTGGCCATATCTACCAATTTACGGGCAATTGGAAAGCTACCATCTGCGTCTTGCTTCAAAGCTTCAGCAAATTTTTCTTGATCAGCAATACTATTTGACCAGTTGAAGAAGAGTGTACCATATACAGGAACCCCGTTACGGTGACCTGCATCAATAACGTCAGGCGTTGGTACAAGACCTTCCCAGAAGACCATTGAATCTAGATATTGCCAATAGTCAAAAGCATAGGCCTTGAACTCTTCTCCACCAACAGAAGCGTGGTCTTTTGCTTTAGAATTGGTGTTAGATAGGGCTTGTACTTTTGCTTCCTTACTAGCTTTTTCATTGACCAAATGACCTGTCCGACGTGAAGCGAGGGCAACAGATCCGCGGTTAATAGCGTCATCTTCACGAGCTCCTGGTTCCCATTTCAACAATTCATCCCAAGAATTAAATTTGATTTCCTTTGGTTTTAATGTTTTTTCCGTATTTTTAGGGACATCTGGCTGGACTTCTTTTTCAGTCTTATTAGCTTCTGCTGCTGGCTTAGACTCATCCCCTTGGCTAGTTGCTTCGGGCTTTGCTTCTATTTCCTTTTCAGACTTAGGTTTTGCTTCTGCAGATGGTGTTTCTGCAACCACCTCACTTGCTTTTTCCTCTGGTTTAGCTGCGCTAGCTGCTTCTGCAGTTTCAGTAGTTGCAGCTTCATTGCTTGCTGGCGAAGCAGTTTCAGATGCTATCGCTACTCCTTCTGCCTTTTCTAGCTTGTTTTCTCTAGCATGTTCCCCTTCATTCTGCTTATCAGCTTCATTGGTCGAATGCTCACTCTCTCCTGAAACAAGCTCTGTATTAGCTCCGCTATTTTCAGGAACTGCAGTTTCTTCAGCCAAGGCTGGACTAGCAAATAAAACAGCACCAATCATCAGCGAGCAGGCTCCTACTGATAACTTACGAATACTGTAACGACAACGTCTTTCAAAAAATGAATTCTTCATTTTCTCCTCCTAAAAAATTGATTTTGTTGCACAAAAGAAAGCGCTTAACTTTCTTTGTAAAATTTTTATCCCAATCACAGGGACCAAGATAATCACATTTTTATCCTAAAGCATTTTTTGACAAAAAACAATAGCTGTTTTCACAAATCTAAAATAAGGTTAAAAACTCTTAAAAATAATACACTTATCAATTATAATTTTCTTTTACAAACTTGACATTAACACTTGTTAGATTTACTTTTATCCTTTAAAATAGAATAGGAGATATTCCGCGATTATTTTTCGGAGGAAAAAGAAATGTCCATTAATTGGCAGGAAATTTTATTTCACTTTTTAGGTGGTCTGGGGCTATTCTTATATAGTATCAAGACCATGGGAGACGGTTTACAACAAGCTGCTGGAGATCGCCTTCGTTTTTACATTGACAAATATACTAGTAATCCTTTCTTTTGAGTTCTGGTTGGTATTGGGATGACTGCTCTAATTCAGTCTAGTTCTGGTGTAACAGTTATCACAGTCGGCCTGGTCAGTGCCGGTCTCCTAACCTTACGTCAGGCTATCGGAATTGTCATGGGGGCTAATATCGGGACAACAGTCACATCCTTTCTTATTGGGTTTAAACTAGGTGACTATGCCCTACCTATGCTCTTTATCGGTGCTGTCTGTCTCTTTTTTACGAAAAATCGGACAGTCAATAATATCGGACGCATCCTCTTTGGTGTCGGTGGTATCTTTTTTGCCCTCAATCTTATGAGCGGTGCAATGGCTCCACTCAAGGATTTACAGGTCTTTAAGGACTATATGATTGAGCTAAGTAAGAATCCTGTTTTGGGTGTCTTTGTCGGTACCGGCTTGACCTTACTGATTCAAGCTTCCTCGGCTACCATCGGGATTTTACAAAACCTCTACGCCAGCAATCTAATTGACCTACAGGGAGCTTTGCCGGTTCTATTTGGTGACAATATCGGGACAACCATTACAGCCATCATTGCCTCTTTAGGGGCTAATATTGCAGCTAAACGGGTAGCAGGAGCTCATGTTGCCTTCAACGTTATCGGAACAGTCGTCTGCGTTATTTTTCTAGTTCCTTTTACAGCCCTGATTCATTGGTTTGAAGCTACGCTAAATCTAGCACCAGAAATGACCATCGCCTTTGCTCACGGAACCTTTAATATTACCAATACCATTGTCCAATTTCCATTTATCGGAGCTCTGGCTTACTTTGTAACCAAGATTATTCCTGGAGAGGACGAGGTTGTCAAATACGAACCCTTATATCTTGATGAACATTTCATCAAACAGGCCCCATCTATCGCTCTAGGAAATGCTAAGAAAGAGCTCTTGCACTTAGGAAACTACGCTGCCAAAGCCTTTGACCTTTCCTATAAGTATATCATTGACTTGGATGAAAAAGTTGCTGAAAAAGGGCATAAAACCGAAGAAGCCATTAACACCATCGATGAGCAATTAACACGTTATCTCATTGCCCTTTCAAGCGAAGCTCTCAGTCAAAAAGAAAGCGAAGTGCTCACCAATATCCTTGATTCCTCCCGTGATTTGGAACGGATTGGAGACCACGCGGAGGCTCTACTCAATCTGACTGACTATCTTCAACGTAAAAATGTTGAATTTTCTGATGCCGCCTTGAAAGAATTAGAGGAAGTTTATCGTCAAACTAGTGACTTTATCAAAGATGCTCTGGATAGTGTGGAAAACAATGATATTGAAAAAGCACGCAGTCTTGTAGAACGTCATGAAGCAATCAATAAGATAGAACGTGTTCTCAGAAAAACCCACATCAAACGCCTCAACAAGGGCGAATGTTCAACACAAGCTGGGGTCAACTTTATAGACATCATCTCACACTACACTCGTGTATCAGACCACGCTATGAACCTTGCTGAAAAGGTTTTTGCAGAACAAATCTAAGAACCAAGAAGCTATCCATCATAATTGGATGGCTTTTTGCTTTTTCCTAAGCAAGACTAGGCTGAATGAAACTGAAAGAGTATTCTGCAGATATATAGTATATTGAAACTAGAATAGTAC
>NZ_VMMQ01000005.1:0-56756 GCF_013277295.1 Streptococcus sp. 477 | reverse complement strand
TCATACTCAATGAAAATCAAAGAGCAAACTAGGAAGCTAGCCGCAGGTTGCTCAAAACACAGTTTTGAGGTTGTAGATAAGACTGACGAAGTCAGTGACCATATCTACGGTCAGGCGACGCTGACGTGGTTTGAAGAGATTTTCGAAGAGTATTAGTCAATCTTATGCTGTTTTTTCCAAGATTGGATGGCCCATTTATGGCTACCACGTTTAAGATTTTGGATAGCCTCGTCAATAGGGAACCAGGCAATATGATTAAAGTCTTCTAGTGGATTTTGCACTTCTTTGAAAGAAGTCGCTTCATAGAGGTGGGCAGGATTGTAGTAGTAGGTATCACGATGACGAGAGTAGAAGTATTCATCAGCCTGTCCATAATAGGTACCAATTTCAGCTGTGAAACCAAGCTCTTCAATCAATTCACGCTTTAGGGCTTCCTGATGATTTTCACCTACTTCAATTTCGCCACCTGGTAGGAACCAAGCGCCATTAGGTGCTTGAACAAGAACAATTTGTTTTTGTTTAGCGTCAGGGATAACTGCATACACTCCATAGCGTGCAACATAGTCTGTATTTGCTTTTTTTTCTCCGAAAGTTGGGTTTGCCATTGCATTTTCCTCATTATCTAGTATCTTTATTATTATCATAATGGACAAAGGCAGAGCTGTCAAGAACTTATAGTTATTTTAGTAAAAAGAGCAGAAAATTTTCATTTTCTACTCCTTTTCTATAGGATTTATACTTCTTTTTCATAAGTTTTTACTTCAACTTTTTTGGCAGACTTAATTTGAATGTTTCCCTTGCTAGTCAGAACTGCTTTGAGGTCTTTTTCGCTTGGATTTTCAAGGTAGTAATCAGTGATTGCGTCTTCAATATAGTCTTGAATAGTGCGGCGAAGTGGGCGTGCTCCCATTTTTGGATCATAACCGAGGTCAACCAACTTTTCCTTGACCTTGTCAGTTACATCTAAATGAATGTTGTTGCTAGAAAGACGTTTGTTAACATCAGCTAGCATGAGCTCGACAATCTGAAGGAGGTTATCCTTGCTGAGAGCCTTAAATTCGATAATGCCATCAAAACGGTTCATAAACTCTGGGCTAAAGAAGTTGCCGAGTTCACCGAGAACAGAGTTGGTACGTCCTTCTCTAGCAGCCCCAAATCCAACGCTGGCTTCTGCCTTACCTGTACCTGCATTTGAGGTCATGATGATGATGGCGTCCTTGAAGCTAACGGTGCGTCCTTGCCCATCTGTCAAACGACCATCGTCCAAGACTTGAAGGAACATGTGCATAACATCTGGGTGAGCTTTTTCCACTTCATCGAGAAGGATGAGAGAATATGGATTGCGGCGAACTTTTTCAGTTAATTGACCAGCCTCATCATAGCCAACATAACCTGGAGGAGCGCCGACCAACTTAGCCACACTATGTTTTTCCATGTATTCGCTCATGTCAAAGCGAATCATGCTGTCAGCAGAACCAAAGAGTTCGATAGCTAGTTGTTTGGAAAGTTCTGTCTTACCGACCCCAGTTGGCCCGACAAAGAGGAAGCTTCCGATTGGACGGTTTGGCGTACCAAGTCCGACACGATTACGGCGAATAGCCTTAGCAATCTTATCGACTGCATCATCTTGGCCAATAATATGAGACTTGAGATCTTCGGCTAGATGGATGAGTTGAGATTGTTCTTTCTCTTTTAAATCACCAACAGGGATGTTGGTTTTCTGCTCAATAATATGCTCAATGGTTTTTTCACTGATGATTGGAGTATCCTGGTCTGTGACCTTTTTCTTTTGCATTTCCTTATATTTGGCAATCTGGTCACGGAAGTAGGCGGCTTTTTCAAAATCTTCTTCTCGTGTAGCTTGAGACTTGAGATTTTCAGCCTCAATCAAGTGCTGATCAATGATTTTAGGGTCTACAAAATTCAAGGTCAAATTCATCTTAGAACCAGCTTCATCTAGGAGGTCAATGGCCTTGTCAGGTAAGAAGCGATCTTGGATGTAACGATTAGAAAGAGTTGCAGCTGCTTCAATTGCAGCATCGGTATATTGAACGTGGTGGTAGTCTTCGTATTTCTTTTGAATCCCTTTGAGGATAGTGATTGTTTCTTCCACCGTTGGTTCATCAACCTTGACAGGCTGCATACGACGCTCGAGGGCAGCATCCTTTTCAATGATACGGTATTCATTGAGGGTAGTAGCGCCGACCAGTTGCAGTTCCCCACGAGCAAGGGCTGGCTTGAGGATATTTCCTGCGTCCATATTACCATCACTCGCAGAACCAGCACCGACAATTTCATGGATTTCATCGATAAAGAGGATGATGTCCTCACGTTTGCGAATTTCTTCCATGAGTTTTTGCATGCGTTCTTCAAATTGTCCACGGATCCCCGTTCCTTGCACCAAGCTAACCACATCCAGACGGATGACTTGTTTGCCTTGGAGTTTATGTGGAACATCACCATCAACAATTTTCTGAGCTAGGCCTTCGACAACGGCAGTTTTTCCGACACCCGGTTCACCGATAAGAACAGGATTATTCTTGGTTCTACGATTGAGAATCTCGATGACACGGATAATCTCATCGTCGCGTCCAATAACGGGGTCAATGTCTCCACGACGGGCAATCTCAGTTACGTTGATACCAAATTCTTCCAGCAGGCCTTTTTCTTGGCTTGCTGGTGGAGTTTGAGCAGAACCACGATTTTGGGAACCATAACCGCCGTTTCCACCGTAACCTCCACCTGATTGGGTTGGGGGAATAGGAGGAGTATTGCTAGAAGGTCTGAAATTGTTTAGGTCATTGAAAAAATCACCAAAGGGATCGAAGTCACGATTGTTCAGATCCGTCATACCTTTGAAGAGGCTATTGTTAGGATCTGTTTTGATAATCTTGTAGCAGTTTTGACAGAGGTCAATTTGTTTTTGTTTTCCATTGAGATTGGTGTAAAGATGAATTGTTGAGTCGTTGATTTTACAGTTTTGACAAAGCATACATCTACCTCATTTCTTTCTTTATCCTGATCTGTTTAAAGGTCAAAAATAGTCAAATTCCTATACTCTCATTATAACAGGATTGGGGTGTAAAGCAAGTAAAAAGATTGCAGCTTTGAAAAGTTGTTGCAATGAAAATTTTTGTGAATTTGGACTATAAAAAAATCCTATTTGTGAGACAAAAAGGATTTTGGTTAGACATGCAGGGACAATCCCAGCTTGTTTTAGATTAGTAGAGAAGTTCGTAAATCTCCATTGCAATTAAGTCAATGCTATCAAACGTATACGTTTCGCGAGCTTCTACGTCACGAAGGGTAAAGATTGAGCCGTTTTCTTCGTCGTGGCTGTACGCAACTTCTGCAACAACAACTCCTTCGCGTTCAAAATTACGTTTTAAATTTCCGCCATCGTTTGCCATTGCTTCAAGGCGGTTGATGATTCTAACCAAATGTGATTCCATTTTGATTCTCCTTCATTTCTTATCGTTACTATTTTACCATAAAGGAGGCCAACTTGACTAGAAAAAAACTAAGATTTCTCGCTAATTCTGCTAGTTTAAAGATTTTTAAATAAATTGGATAAAAGATTTGAATTTTAATTCAATATACGTTATAATCATACAGTATTCTATTTTAGAAAGCAGTGTGACTATGAATTTTTCTTTTTTACCTAAGTATTTACCTTATTTTAACTATGGGGCTGTTGTGACGGTTCTTATTTCTATCTGTGTTGTCATTTTGGGAACCATTTTGGGGGTTGTCTTGGCTTTTGGGCAACGTTCAAAGTTTAAACCGCTTGTTTGGCTGGCCAACTTGTACGTTTGGATTTTCCGTGGGACACCTATGATGGTTCAGATTATGATTACCTTTGCTCTTATGCACATCAATGCTCCGACTATTCAGGTTGGGATTTTGGGTGTTGATCTTTCTCGTCTGATTCCAGGGATTTTGATTATTTCTATGAACAGTGGTGCTTATGTTTCTGAGACTGTTCGTGCTGGGATTAATGCGGTTCCTAAGGGGCAGTTAGAGGCGGCCTATTCTTTAGGGATTCGTCCTAAAAATGCGATGCGGTATGTGATTTTGCCACAAGCAATCAAAAATATCTTGCCAGCATTGGGGAACGAATTTATTACCATTATCAAGGATAGCTCCCTCTTATCAGCTATCGGTGTCATGGAGTTGTGGAACGGAGCTACAACAGTTTCTACAACAACCTATCTACCTTTAACACCACTTTTATTTGCAGCCTTTTATTACTTGATTATGACTTCTATTTTGACCGTAGCCTTGAAAGCTTTTGAAAAACGTATGGGACAAGGAGATAAGAAATAATGACAGAAACCTTGATAAAAATTGAAAATTTACATAAATCATTTGGAAAGAATGAAGTATTGAAGGGCATCAACCTCGAGATTAAAAGAGGAGAAGTTGTCGTTATCATCGGTCCTTCAGGGAGCGGGAAATCTACCTTGCTTCGCTCTATGAATTTGTTGGAAGAAGCAACTAAAGGAAAGGTTATCTTTGAGGGAGTCGATATTACGGACAAGAAGAATGACCTGTTTGCCATGCGTGAGAAGATGGGGATGGTTTTCCAACAATTCAATCTCTTTCCTAATATGACTGTGATGGAAAATATCACCTTGTCACCTATCAAGACCAAAGGTGAAAGCAAGGCAGTTGCTGAGAAGAGAGCTCAGGAACTTTTGGAAAAAGTTGGTTTACCAGATAAGGCAACTGCTTATCCACAGAGTTTGTCAGGTGGACAGCAACAACGGATTGCCATAGCACGTGGTTTGGCCATGGAACCAGATGTTTTGCTCTTTGATGAACCGACTTCAGCCTTGGATCCTGAAATGGTGGGTGAGGTATTGGCTGTTATGCAAGATCTAGCCAAGTCAGGAATGACCATGGTTATCGTAACACATGAGATGGGATTTGCCCGTGAGGTGGCAGATCGTGTCATCTTTATGGCAGACGGTGTGGTTGTTGAAGACGGAATACCTGAACAGATTTTTGAACAAACCCAAGAACAACGGACTAAAGACTTCTTGAGTAAGGTTTTATAATCTATTTTAAAATTTCAAGACAAGATTAGTGAAAAGCTCAACCAGAGCTTTTTCTTATAGTTTGAAACTATAAGGTTGGCTAGGAAAGAAGTGTTAGAGGGTACTAGCAGTTTTTGGTATAATGGAAGATATTTGAAAGAAAAGAGAAGTGATATGACACAGATTATTGATGGGAAAGCTTTAGCTGCCAAATTGCAGGGGCAGTTGGCTGAAAAGACTGCAAGATTAAAGGAAGAAACAGGTCTAGTACCTGGTTTGGTAGTGATTTTGGTTGGAGACAATCCAGCCAGCCAAGTCTACGTTCGTAACAAGGAACGTTCTGCCCTTGCGGCTGGTTTCCGTAGCGAAGTAGTGCGAGTTCCAGAGACCATTACTCAAGAGGAATTGTTAGACCTGATTGCTAAATACAATCAGGATCCAGCTTGGCATGGGATTTTGGTTCAGTTGCCATTACCAAAACACATTGATGAAGAGGCGGTTCTATTGTCTATTGATCCAGAAAAGGATGTGGATGGGTTCCATCCCTTAAACATGGGGCGTCTCTGGTCTGGTCATCCAGTCATGATTCCTTCGACACCTGCAGGAATTATGGAAATGTTTCATGAATATGGGATTGAATTAGAAGGTAAAAATGCGGTCGTCATCGGTCGTTCAAACATTGTTGGAAAACCAATGGCCCAGCTTCTTTTAGCCAAAAATGCAACAGTAACCTTGACCCATTCACGCACCCATAATCTTGCCAAGGTGGCTGCTAAAGCAGATATTCTGGTGGTCGCAATCGGTCGTGCTAAGTTTGTGACTGCTGACTTTGTCAAACCAGGTGCGGTTGTCATTGATGTCGGTATGAACCGCGATGAAAATGGGAAGCTCTGTGGAGATGTTGACTATGAGGCAGTTGCCCCACTTGCTAGCCACATCACACCAGTTCCTGGAGGTGTAGGCCCTATGACCATTACCATGCTAATGGAGCAAACTTATCAGGCAGCACTTCGGACATTGGACAAGGACTAGGAAAATGAAATTCGTATTTGATTTGGATGGGACGCTGTCTTTTGACTATATGACCATAGATGAAGAGATTAGGCAGGTTCTTTTAAAGGCTGAAGATTATGGACATGAGGTTGTATTTGCCTCAGCACGCTCTTATCGGGATTGTTTAGGCTTATTAGGTTCCGAGCTTAGTCAGCGCTTGGTCATAGGTTTGAATGGTGGTGTAGCCTATTATCTAGGAAAAGCTATCTATGAAATGAATCTCGATGCTAGGATTTATCAGGCTTTAGTGGATTATTGCCAGACCTATAATCTTCCTTTCTTTGTAGATGATTGCTTTGACTATAGTGGTCAGATTCTAGAGAAGATTCCATTTTTCTCCAGTGTGGATCCCCTAAAGGTAGCTCGTCATCAGAAACTCGAGGACTTAGGGACTCCGATTAAGGTAGTCGTTTATATGGGTGACCATGAGGATTTACTTGATGATCTGCTTGGTCAGTTAGAAAGACTGGAGCTAGCCCATCTGTCTTATCATACGCATGAAAAGTGTCTTTATGTCAACCCCTTGGATACTCATAAGGCGACAACTGTTGAAAAGTTATGTGGGGAGAACTTCATTGCTTTTGGAAATGACCAAAACGATATTGAACTGTTTAAAACGTCTCTCTATTCTGTCCAGATTGGAGATTTCGCTGGCCTTACTCCATATGCAGATGAAACGCTAAAGATAAAGGGAGCTCCTTCTCCGACAGTAGCAGACAAAATCTTACAAACTTTTACGGAATTTAAGGGAAAATAGTAGAAAAGGAGGTCTGCGCCTCCTTTTTGTTGTATAATAAAAGCGAGAGGAAAAAAGGATGAAAGTGATTGATCAAACTTTACTAGAAAAAGTTATTATTGAACGTTCTCGTACAAGTCATAAAGGAGACTACGGTCGTCTACTGCTGCTTGGTGGTACTTATCCTTATGGAGGTGCTATCATTATGGCTGCACTAGCTGCTGTTAAGAGTGGTGCAGGATTGGTGACCGTTGGAACGGACAGGGAAAATATTCCAGCTCTGCACAGCCATTTACCTGAGGCTATGGCATTTTCTCTTCAAGACAAGCAATTGTTAAAAGAGCAGTTGGAGAAGGCAGAAGTTGTCTTGCTGGGACCTGGTTTAGGAGACGATGCTTTTGGAGAAGATCTAGTCAAACAGGTCTTTGCTAGCTTAAAACAGAATCAGATTTTGATTGTAGATGGTGGTGCCCTGACCATTCTTGCTAGGACAAGTTTGTCGTTTCCGTCTAACCAGCTTATCCTAACTCCCCACCAAAAAGAATGGGAAAAGCTGTCTGGTATTGCTATTGAAAAGCAAAAGGAAGATGCAACAGCTAGTGCCCTGACTTCATTTCCTCAAGGAACAATTTTGGTGGAGAAAGGTCCAACTACTCGTATTTGGCAAGTTGGCCAATCTGATTTTTGCCAGTTACAGGTTGGCGGTCCCTATCAGGCGACTGGGGGAATGGGAGATACGCTTGCTGGAATGATTTCAGGATTTGCAGGCCAGTTTAAGCAAGCTAGTCTTTACGAACGTGTGGCAGTAGCGACCCATCTTCATTCAGTTATTGCCCAAGAACTAGCTCAAGAACAGTATGTGGTTTTGCCAACGGAGATTAGTAATTGTCTTCCTAAAGTAATGAAAAGATATGTCTAAAATAGTTAGATAAAAAATGTTGATAATTTGTATCATTATTCTTAATTTACAAAAAACGAACGTTTAGCATTCTTCTCACGAAGAAATCAAATCTGTTCGTTTTTTTACTCTTATAAATCTATTTTTGTTAGAGTTTATTTGGTTTATATCCGTACTTAAAGTGATTTGTCAGAACTCTACTTTTATTAAAAAAATTCAATTTCAAGGATAAATAGGCAGTATTCTAAAGGTATTTTTAGATGAAATAAAAGCCTTTACATGGTATAATAGAAGTAGCTCTTTAATGGAGGTGTTTGAGTGGAAAATCTGAAGAAAATGGCAGGTATTAAGGCTGCTGAGTTCGTGAGCGATGGTATGGTTGTCGGACTGGGAACGGGTTCTACTGCCTATTATTTTGTCGAAGAAATTGGTCGTCGTATCAAGGAAGAAGGATTGCAGATTACAGCTGTAACGACTTCTAGCGTGACTAGTAAACAGGCTGAAGGTCTTAATATCCCGCTCAAGTCTATTGACCAAGTAGACTTGGTCGATGTGACGGTTGATGGCGCGGATGAAGTGGATAGTCAGTTTAACGGAATCAAAGGCGGTGGTGGTGCTCTTCTGATGGAGAAGGTTGTTGCGACACCATCAAAAGAATACATTTGGGTGGTGGATGAAAGCAAGCTGGTCGAAAAACTAGGTGCTTTTAAATTGCCAGTAGAAGTGGTTCAGTATGGTGCAGAACAGGTCTTTCGTCGTTTTGAACGAGCTGGCTACAAACCAAGCTTCCGTGAAAAAGACGGTCAACGTTTTGTGACGGATATGCAGAACTTTATCATTGATCTTGCCTTGGATGTCATCGAGAATCCAATTACCTTTGGACAAGAATTAGACCATGTCGTTGGTGTCGTAGAGCACGGTTTATTCAACCAAATGGTGGATAAGGTCATTGTTGCTGGACGAGATGGGGTTCAGATTTTAACCTCAAGAAAAGAAAAATAGAAGGGGGCATAAGATGTCTAAATTTAATCGTATTCATTTGGTGGTACTGGATTCTGTAGGAATCGGTGCAGCACCAGATGCTAATAACTTTGTCAATGCAGGGGTTCCAGATGGAGCTTCTGACACACTGGGACACATTTCAAAAACAGTTGGTTTGAATGTCCCAAATATGGCTAAAATAGGTCTTGGAAATATTCCTCGTGAAACTCCTCTTAAGACTGTACCGGCAGAAAGCAATCCAACTGGATATGCAACAAAATTGGAAGAAGTATCCCTTGGTAAGGATACCATGACTGGGCACTGGGAAATCATGGGACTCAACATTACTGAGCCTTTCGATACTTTCTGGAATGGATTCCCAGAAGAAATCTTGACAAAAATCGAAGAATTTTCAGGACGTAAGGTCATTCGTGAAGCCAACAAACCTTACTCAGGTACAGCTGTTATAGATGATTTTGGACCACGTCAGATGGAAACTGGAGAGTTGATTATCTATACTTCAGCTGACCCTGTTTTGCAGATTGCTGCCCATGAAGACATCATCCCTCTGGATGAATTGTACCGTATCTGTGAATACGCTCGTTCGATCACCCTTGAGCGCCCAGCCCTTCTAGGTCGTATCATTGCCCGTCCTTATGTAGGTGAACCAGGTAACTTCACTCGTACAGCCAACCGTCGTGACTTAGCCGTTTCTCCATTTGCACCGACTGTTTTGGATAAATTGAATGAAGCTGGTATCGATACTTATGCTGTTGGTAAAATCAATGATATCTTTAACGGTGTGGGTATCAACCATGACATGGGACATAACAAGTCAAATAGCCACGGAATTGACACACTGTTGAAGACTATGGGTCTTGCTGTGTTTGAAAAAGGATTCTCATTCACAAACTTGGTTGACTTTGATGCCCTTTACGGCCACCGTCGTAATGCTTACGGCTATCGTGATTGCTTGCATGAGTTTGATGAACGCTTACCTGAAATTATCGCAGCCATGCGAGAGAACGACCTTCTCTTGATTACTGCTGACCATGGAAATGACCCAACCTATGCAGGAACAGACCACACTCGCGAATATATCCCACTTTTGGCTTACAGTCCTGCTTTTAAAGGAAATGGTGTCATTCCAGTAGGACATTTTGCAGATATTTCAGCGACTGTTGCCGATAACTTTGGTGTTGAAACAGCTATGATTGGGGAAAGTTTCTTAGATAAATTGGTATAAGATGACGCGCTATGCTTTGCTAGTTAGGGGTATTAATGTTGGTGGCAAGAATAAGGTCGTCATGGCGGAGTTTCGTCAAGAATTGACAAAGTTGGGACTGGAAAAGGTTGAAAGCTACATCAACAGTGGTAATATCTTCTTTACTTCTACAGACTCAAAAGTCAAATTGATTGAAAGGTTAGAGACTTTCTTTGGGACTCGTTATCCATTTATTCAGAGGTTTTCTTTACTGAGTCAAGAAGATTATGAAGACGAACTTGAGAGTCTACCAGCTTGGTGGAATGAAGACTTGGCAAGAAAAGACGTTCTCTTTTACACTGAGGGTTTGGATGTGGAGCAAGTCATCGAGAAAGTAGGCAGTTTGAAATTGGAAGATGAGGTGCTTCATTTTGGAAAACTTGGTATTTTCTGGGGGAAATTTTCTGAAGAAACCTACTCTAAAACTGCCTATCACAAGGATCTGCTCAAGATGCCTTTCTATCGCCACATTACTATTCGTAATGCTAAAACCTTTGACAAAATTGGTCAAATGCTAAAAAATAATAAAGGAGACACACAATGAGATTTTTAAACAAAATCAATGAAACAGCTGCTTTCCTGAAAGACAAGGGAATTCAAGCGCCTGAGTTCGGTCTAATCCTTGGATCAGGACTGGGAGAACTGGCAGAAGAAATCGAAAATCCAGTTGTAGTAGACTATGCTCAGATTCCAAACTGGGGCCGTTCAACAGTAGTTGGTCACGCTGGGAAATTGGTATATGGTGAACTGGCAGGTCGCAAGGTCTTGGCTCTTCAAGGTCGCTTCCATTTCTACGAAGGGAATCCTCTGGAAGTGGTGACTTTCCCAGTACGTGTCATGAAAGTTCTTGGATGTGAAGGTGTCATTGTAACCAATGCAGCTGGTGGTATTGGATATGGTCCTGGTACTTTGATGGCTATCTCAGACCATATCAATATGACGGGGCAAAATCCATTGATGGGTGAAAACTTGGATGACTTTGGTCCTCGTTTCCCAGATATGTCTAAGGCCTACACACCAGAATACCGTGCTACTGCCCATGAAGTGGCTAAAAAACTTGGTATCAAGCTTGATGAAGGTGTCTATATCGGTGTAACTGGTCCAACTTATGAAACACCAGCAGAAATTCGTGCCTATAAGACACTGGGAGCTGATGCAGTCGGTATGTCTACGGTTCCTGAAGTTATCGTGGCAGCCCACTCTGGCTTGAAAGTTCTGGGAATTTCATGTATTACTAACTTTGCGGCTGGTTTCCAAGAAGAACTCAATCACGAAGAAGTTGTAGAAGTAACCGAACGTGTCAAAGGTGACTTTAAAGGCTTGCTTAAAGCGATTCTTGCAGAATTGTAAGAAAAAAGATTTAAAAGGGAGAATGCCTCTTTCCTTTCATGGTTGACTATTCGGAACAAAGAAGAAACATCGGTATACCATGAGATCCTTCCTGCTCTTGTAACTGAAAGAGTCTGATAGTTAGCATTGTGAAAGACAAGAATCTAGGATGCTGGAATTAGCTTCCTAGCCAAGCAGACTAGTATGATAAGAAGAGATAAGAATGAATTTATACTCAATGAAAATCAAAGAGCAAACTAGGAAGTTAGCCGCAGGTTGCTCAAAACACAGTTTTGAGATTGTAGATAAGACTGACGAAGTCAGTGGCCATATCTACGATAAGGCGACGCTGACGTGGTTTGAAGAGATTTTTGAAGAGTATTACTTTCTGAATTTCTTAGCCTTGTCCTATATAGGAGCAAGGAGAATTCGCTTGAGTCTGCTTACAAATAAACGAAAAGAAAGATAAAGAATAATGAAAATTGGTCAACGAATTATGCGCTTTGGCATAAAAAAATTAAGTATCGGAGTTGTATCTGTTGCAGTCTGCTTCGCATTTCTAGCTCCTGCTGGAATTTCAGCCAATGAAGTAAAACAAGATGTAACATCTGAAGTGGCAACAAGAGTGCTAGATTCTAAGGAGGAATTGAGAGAGCCGGAAAATGTTGCTCCAAAACTAGAAACTCCTCTTAGAGAGGAGCCAAGACTAGCTCCTCAACCGCTTCCGGAAGCAAATGAAGTTCTTGAAAACAAAAGGGAAGAGTCAAAAGTAGAGATAACAGAGCCGGCTCAAGACTCACCTATTCATGCTCCTGTAGAAGAAACTAAAGAAGAAGTTGTGACAGAAAAACCAACAAATACTCGTTCTCTAACTGCAGAAGATTTGGTGAAGATTTCCAAAGGGGAATTGCATTTAGAAAATGATTTGATTGATGAATCTCTCTATGGTGAAAAAGTTCTTGATTTGGAAGGGGATGATGACCAAGATGGCATCAAAAACAAAGATGAACTTTATGTGTACAACAAAGATGGTAAGGATTATCTAGGATATAACAGTCATCCCTTGCTAGCAGACAGTGATGGGGATGGTTTGGCAGATGGGGAAGACGACAATAAGAAAGAATGGTATGTCACAGACCGTGATTCTCTTCTCTTTATGGAGTTAGCCTATCGAGACGATGATTATATTGAGAAAATTTTAGATCATAAGAATCCTTTCCCTAGTCTCTATCTTGACCGTCAAGAATACAAACTCATGCACAATGAATTGGCTCCTTTCTGGAAGATGAAAAAAGCCTACCATACAGAGAGTGGCTTGGATGCTTTCTTATTTGAGACCAAGAGCGACCTTCCTTATCTCAAAGATGGAACGGTGCACATGTTGGCTATTCGTGGAACAAGACGGAATGACGCGAAAGATTTAAGTGCAGATTTTGTTTTGTTAGGGGGAAATAAACCAGCTCAAGCGGATGATATCCGCAAGGTTGTTGGGGAATTAGCCAAGGATACAAGTATTACCAAGTTGTATATGACAGGTCATTCTCTTGGAGGCTACCTAGCTCAGATTGCAGCGGTTGAAGCTTACCAAAAATATCCTGATTTTTATAACCATGTATTACGGAAAGTGACGACTTTCAGTGCTCCTAAAGTGATTACTTCCAGAACTGTTTGGAATGCTAAGAATGGTTTCTGGGATGTTGGTTTGGAAAGCCGTAAACTAGCTGTTAGCGGAAAGATTAAGCATTATGTGGTTGATAATGATAATGTTGTGACTCCCTTGATTCATAACGATCGTGATATTGTTACATTTACAGGTAATTCACGCTTTAAACACCGTTCTCGTGGCTATTTTGAAAGTCGAATGAATGATATTCCTAACTTTAATATTGGTAAACGAACTACCTTGGATAAACATGGTTATCGTGATCCAAAATTGGATAAAGTGCGATTCTTTAAGAAACAGGCTCTGCCCCAATCTTCTAGTCAACCAAGCGCGGAACCAATGGAAAATATTACCTTAGGGAAACAGGTTACTCAAAGTTCGACAGCTTTCGAAGGAGATGCTAGAAGAGCTGTGGATGGCAAAGTTGATGGTAACTATGGTCACAATTCTGTCACTCATACCAACTTCCAATCTAAGCCTTGGTGGCAAGTAGATTTGGCTAAAGAAGAAACCATTCGCCAAATCAATATTTACAACCGAACAGACACTGCCCAGGATAGATTGGCAAACTTTGATGTCATTCTGTTAGACAGTTCTGGTAAAGAAATTGAGAGAAAACGCATAACATCTCTTAAAGATGTGTCAGCACAAATTGCGATTAACCATAAAAAAGCGCGCTATGTTCGAATTGAGCTAGAAGGCTATAATGCCCTCAGTCTTGCAGAAGTCCAAGTATATCGTGCTGAGAATATCGCTTGGAAAAAACAAGCCAAGCAAAGTTCTACTGATTTTGGAGGAGATGCTAGTCGTGCCTTGGATGGTAATACCAATAGTAGTTATAGCCAGCAATCAATTACCCATACAAAATTTGAAAACCAGCCTTGGTGGGAAGTTGATTTAGGTCGTACAGAACAGGTAGGACTTGTTCGCCTTCATAACCGTGGGGATGGAGAACTTTCTAAACGTCTGTCAGACTTTGATGTGATTTTATATGATGAAAAAGGGAAAGAAGTTGCTAGACAGTATGTTTCTAAACTTGACGGAACGAGCTTGGATGTTCAATTAAATGGGAAATTGGGACGCCGTGTTCGTGTGCAACTACGTAAGAACAATCAAGCCCTCAGTCTTGCAGAAGTAGAAGTTTTCCGCTTTATAGCTACGAATGGTGAGACGGCGACACAAATTTCTAAGCCAGTTCAACCAATCAGTCAAACTCCTGCAAAAGACAAAACATTGACAATTCAACATAGTGGAGCTTACATTGCTCGCTACTCTATAACTTGGGAAGAAGTTACAGTAGATAAAGATGGAAACCAAGTTGTTCGTAGTCGTTCTTGGGAAGGAAACGGTCGCAACCAGACTGCAGGTTTTGTCCTCAACCTCCCAATCAAAGAAAATATGAGAAATCTGCGAATTAAGATTGAGAAAAAGACAGGTCTACTATGGAATAGATGGCAAACAATCTATGAAAACAGACCAATTTTAGCTCAACCCCACCGTAAAATTACCCATTGGGAAACAACATTGAACTCTAAGGTGAGTGACAATGATGTCTTGTAATCTGATGATACAATGACAGTTAGATAATTTAGTTTATAAAAAAACTACCTGAGCTTGAATAGAACTCAGGTAGCTCTCTGTGAAAGAACAAAATTAATACTCAATGAAAATCAAAGAGCAAACTAGGAAACTAGCCGCAGGCTGCTCAAAGCACTGCTTTGAGGTTGTAGATAGAACTGACGAAGTCAGCTACCATACCTACGGCAAGGCGACGTTGACGTGGTTTGAAGAGATTTTCGAAGAGTATAAACAGAAAGGTAGAGTGCGTGTTCTAATTTGAACATGAGCGGAAAAACTTAGAAAGGAAGGGGAGTTCGGGTTTGAATTGAATCCGATCTACTCTTCTCAATATTATCAAAATTAAGAAAGGAATTGAACCCATCATAAAAGCAGTGGGAAAAGATAGTTGGTCTAGCGAGCATCGCTCACTGCGCCCCACTCCTATTTTCCCTTTGGCTTTTTAACGAGTTTGGTATCTTTCTCAATATAAAATATAAAAAAGAAAGGTAGAGCATGTGTTTTGATTTGAACACGAGCGGAAAACTTTTCTAAAAACTCAGAAGAGAAGGGGAGTTCGGGTTTGAATTGAATCCGGTCTAATCTTCTCAATATCATCAAAGTTAAGAAAGAAAGGAATTGACCCCACCCTAAAAGCAGTGGGAAAAAGATAGTTGGTCTAGCGAGCATCGCTCACTGCACTCAACTCCTATTTTCCCTTTGCTTTTTGACGGGTTTGGTATCTTTCTCAATATAAAATAAAGAAAGGTAGAGCGTGTGTTTTGATTTGAACACGAGCGGAAAACTTTTCTAAAAACTCAGAAGAGAAGGGGAGTTCGGGTTTGAATTGAAGCCGTTCTAATCTTCTCAATATCATCAAAATTAAGAAAGGAATTGACCCCACCCTAAAAGCAGTGGGAAAAAGATAGTTGGTCTAGCGAGCATCGCTCACTGCGCCCAACTCCTATTTTCCCTTTGCTTTTTGACGGGTTTGGTATCTTATATTATGTCTATCCATATTGCTGCTCAGCAGGGTGAAATTGCTGATAAAATTCTTCTTCCAGGGGATCCTCTTCGTGCGAAATTTATTGCGGAGAATTTCCTTGAAGATGCTGTTTGTTTTAACGAAGTGCGTAACATGTTTGGTTACACTGGTACTTACAAGGGTCACCGTGTATCTGTTATGGGAACTGGGATGGGAATGCCATCTATTTCGATTTATGCGCGTGAGTTAATTGTTGACTACGGAGTGAAAAAATTGATTCGTGTGGGAACTGCAGGATCTTTGAATGCAGATGTCCACGTACGTGAATTGGTTTTGGCGCAGGCAGCTGCAACCAACTCTAACATCATCCGCAATGACTGGCCACAGTACGATTTCCCACAAATCGCTAGCTTTGATTTGCTAGATAAGGCTTATCATATTGCCAAAAATCTCGGTATGACAACCCACGTTGGGAACGTTTTGTCATCTGATGTCTTTTATTCAAACTACTTTGAAAAGAACATCGAGCTTGGTAAATGGGGAGTCAAGGCTGTGGAAATGGAAGCAGCAGCACTTTACTATCTGGCAGCCCAACACCATGTTGACGCGCTAGCTATTATGACAATCTCTGATAGCTTGGTTAATCCAGATGAGGACACGACTGCAGAAGAACGTCAAAATACCTTCACCGATATGATGAAGGTTGGATTAGAAACCTTGATTGCTGAATAAAAGAGAACACAAAAGGAAGACTTTCTGGATGAAAATCTTCCTTTTTTAGTCATTCAGTCCATACTGTGACCTTAATGAAATGTTGCTCTACCGTCTATTTTTTAAGAGATTGCAAAAAACAATCAATCTCTGCTTGAGAATGGAGAATACGCATCTTTTCTGGGTAAGTATTGTTTAAATATTGGTATCTATCCTTAGCATTTTTTGTTCGACCATCCCAGAGATCCAACGAATAAATTCCCAGTTGAATTGCTCGGGGCATCCCTTAGCCATGCTTTCTCTCACTTTTCCTCTGTATTTTAAATAGCGCTTAAAGGCTCTTAGCAAACAATTCCAAGCAGAGAAGTTTAAAAAGATGATCTGGTTAGCTTCCTGCATTCTTTCTTCGTAATAACACCAAGAATAATTACCATCGATGACCCAAGCTTCATGCTTGGTGAGAAAATTTTTCATCTCGGTTAACATCCAATCACGGTCACTGTCTTGCCAACCAGGTTGAAATTGGAGTGTGTCCATATGAAGTTTTGGGATGGAGTAGTAGAGAGATAACTTTTCAGCTAGCGTTGACTTACCAGCACCAGAATATCCGATAATTGCAATTTTCATTTTCTACCTTTTCCTATTTGGAGACAAAAAAACAGCCTCTATGGACTGTTTCTTATTTAGCAAGTTTAGCTGAAAGACGAGCTTTATCGCGGCTTGCTTTGTTTTTGTGAATCAAACCTTTAGTTTCTGCTTTATCGATAGCTGAGCTAGCAGCACGGAAAAGTTCTTCAGATGGGTTTGCTTCGAAAGCTTTGATAGCAGTACGCATAGCTGATTTTTGAGCTGAGTTCTTTTCGTTTTGTTTAACGTTCAATTCAGCGCGTTTGATAGCTGATTTAATGTTTGCCAATGTTCTTACCTCCATATTTACTAACTATACCATTATATCTGAAAACTTACGTTTTGACAAGGGAAAATTACTTTTTTAAGTAAATTTCATCGATTTCATGGTTCTTGCTTTTATGAAGAATCACTTCCGCACGATTTCTGGTTGGTTCAATATAATTTTGTAGATTTGTGAGATTGATACTGGTCCAGACCTGATGGGCAAAGGACTCCACTTCCCCAATCGGCATCTGAGTAAAACGATAATAGTAGCTATCAGGGTCGTTTTGGGCTAGGCTCAGCATTTTCAAGAAACGGTCCAGATACCAACTCTCAATATCATCCACTCCAGCATCAACATAGATGGAAAAGTCGAAGAAGTCAGTGATATAGAGACGTTCGTTTTGTGGATTTTGAAAGACATTGATTCCTTCAACAATCACAAAATCAGCAGCTTTGACACTTTGCTTTTCCTCAGGTACGATGTCGTAGACTTCATGAGAATAGACAGGAATATCCACATCTTGTCCATTTTTGATGCAGTCCAAGAAGTTGAGAAGAGCTTCCATATCATAGCTTTCAGGAAATCCCTTACGATTTAAAATCCCTTGTTCAATCAAGGTCTGGTTGGGATAGAGAAAGCCGTCAGTTGTTACCAACTCAACCGTAGCATCTGTAAGTGTACGGGACAGTAGGATTTGAAGTAGGCGACTGGTTGTGGATTTTCCAACGGCAACACTCCCAGAAACCCCAATGATAAAAGGCTGGGATTTGCTTTCACGTTGAAGGAAAATCCCTTTTGAAAAGGCCAAATCATCCTTGGTACGCTTGTAAATCTGGATGAGATGGGCTAGGGGGAGATAGACATCGGTAACATCCTGCAAGCTAATCTGGTCATTAAAACTCTTGATGGATTCTAATTCCTCTTCTGTCAAAGGAGGTGTGGTCTTTCGATGTAAAGATTGCCAAGTCTGGCGACTGATTTTTTCAAAATGTAAAAATTCGTTGGTCATTTGTTTTCCCCTAGATATTTTGTCTATCATACCATAAAAAGTTAAAAAAATAAAGCGGTTTCTTGAATGTGGTAAGTCAATAGTATATAATATAAGTAGATAGAGGATGAACAATTTATTGATGAAGGAGGAGCTGCTTTCTACTGACTTATCAGCTATAAAGGGGGCTTTGGGGTTTATAACTTATAGGAGGTGTACTATGAAAATCTTGAAACGTTACCTATTGGAACTCTGTTTTATTTTAAGTTTTGCCTTACCTTTTATAAAAGGAGTCAATGCGGATAATGGTAGACGCTTTGTGGAAATCTATTACGGTTTTACTTTTTTGATGGAACATGCCATTGTAACAGCTGTCTTTATCTGTTCGCTTTTGATTGCTTTCTTCCTAAAAAAACGGTGGACGAAATGGCTTGCTGCTGGTAGTTATTTCTTTTTAGTTCTATGGATTGCGACAGAGGGTTATTTCTTCCGCATGTCACTAGAAGATTTGATACGACTTTGGACAAGTTTGGAAATCCTGACACAAACGTATCAATTGGGCTTTTATCTAAATATTTTGTTGGGAATTTTGTTGATAATTAAGTATCTGAAGGTTAAGCAATAGTAATAAAAATGCGCTTGATTATAGACAATAAATTTGTTGTTTTATCATGACAATGATAGCTGTAGTCCTAGATGAAATACAAGTTGCTTATAAAAGTTGAAAGAGATTGAAGGGGAGCTATTGTAACGCACCTTCCTTCAATCTTTTTGTTTTATTCTGGATATGTAAACGATTTACAATTCGATCCAAAATATGATAGAATAGGGTTATGAATAAAATGTACTATGCAGAAAATCCTGACGCTGCTCACGACATTCATGAGTTGAGAGTGGAGTTGTTGGGAGAAAAAATGACCTTTTTAACGGATGCGGGTGTTTTTAGCAAGAAAATGATTGACTTTGGAAGTCAACTCTTGCTCAAGTGTCTGGAGGTCAACCAAGGAGAGACAGTCCTTGATGTTGGCTGTGGTTATGGACCTTTGGGTTTGTCCTTAGTCAAGGTTTACGGCGTTCAGGCGACCACGGTCGATATCAATAATCGTGCCTTGGATTTGGCGCGACAAAATGCTGAACGAAATAAAGTAGAAGCGACGATTTTCCAGTCCAACATTTATGAACAAGTTGAAGGTCAATTTGACCATATCATTTCCAATCCCCCTATTCGTGCTGGAAAAAAAGTCGTTCATGAAATCATCGAGAAAAGTAAAGATTTCTTGGAAACTGGTGGAGATTTAACAATCGTCATCCAGAAAAAGCAAGGGGCTCCAAGTGCCAAGTCTAAGATGGAAGATGTGTTTGGCAATTGTGAAATCCTTAAAAAAGATAAGGGATACTATATCCTTAGAAGTGTGAAAGAATGAGAGCAGTTGATTTAATCCAAAAAAAACGAGACGGTCAAGAATTGACTTCAAGTGAAATTGAATGGCTGGTAGAAGGCTATGTGTCAGGAACTGTCCCTGATTATCAAATGTCTGCCTTTGCTATGGCTGTCTATTTCAAAGGAATGACGACACGAGAAATCTCAGATTTGACTATGAAGATGGTCAAGACTGGTCAAGAGTTTGATTTATCCGCTATTGATGGGGTTAAGGTTGACAAGCATTCTACTGGTGGTGTCGGCGATAAGGTAACCTTGATTTTAGCTCCTCTTGTTGCTAGCTTCGGTGTGCCTGTAGCAAAAATGAGTGGTCGTGGTCTCGGCCATACTGGTGGGACAATTGATAAATTGGAATCCATTAAGGGCTATCAAGTCGAGCGCAGTCAAGAAGATTTCATTCGTCAGGTTCAGGATATTGGTGTATCTGTCATTGGGCAATCAGACCAGCTGGTTAAAGCAGATAAACTTCTCTACGCCCTCCGTGATGTGACCGCAACTGTCGACACGATTCCTTTGATTGCGAGTTCGGTGATGAGCAAGAAAATCGCGGCAGGAGCGGATGCTATTTTGCTAGACGTAACTGTCGGTGAGGGCGCCTTCATGAAGACGGTTGATGAGGCGCGTGAGTTGGCTCAAACCATGGTGGAACTTGGTAAGGCTGTTGGCCGGAAGACAGTAGCGGTGATTACGGATATGAGCCAGCCTTTAGGGCGTGCGATTGGAAATCGTCTGGAAATCCTTGAAGCATTGGAGATTCTACAAGGTCAAGGACGTCAGGATATTACCCACTTTATTTGTGAATTGGCTCAAATTATGCTTGGTCTGGCAAATGTAAATAAAACAGTTGAAGAAGTTCGCCAACATCTTGAAAATGGCCAAGCGCTGGCTAAGTTTGAGGAAATGGTCCAAGCCCAAGGTGGAGACTTAGAAGACCTCTATCGTCCTGTAAATGTGTCCCATGTGGTGGAAATCCCTGCTCAGGAAACGGGTGTCATTTCAGCTCTTCCAGCAATGGAATTTGGGCTTTATGCCATGAGACTGGGGGCAGGCCGTGCAGTCAAGTCTGATGCCTTGGACTATGAAACAGGAATTGTTTTTGAAAAGAAGGTTGGAGATTCTGTTCAAAAGGGAGAAATTGTTGCAAAAGTATACACAAATGGAAAAATTTCTCCTCAGCTAGTTACAGATTTTCAAAAATATGTTAAAATAAATGATAGGGTGCAAAGTTTACGAGAAATTATAGAAATTATCTCATAAACAGCAGGAGAATCCGAATATGAAATTAAATAAATATATCGATCATACGCTTTTAAAACAAGATGCAACAGAAAATCAAATTGATTGTTTGTTGTCTGAGGCTAGGGAGTATGATTTTGCCAGTGTTTGCGTTAATCCGACCTGGGTTGAACATGCCAAAAAAGGGCTTGAAGGCACAGATGTCAAGGTCTGCACAGTAGTAGGTTTCCCTTTGGGGGCAACAACTTCAACTGTGAAAGCTTTTGAGACAAAAGAAGCTATCCAAAATGGTGCAGATGAGATTGATATGGTGATCAATGTTGGGACTCTCAAATCAGGCAATTTAGCCTTGGTAGAGTCAGATATTCGCGCAGTCGTGGAAGTAAGTGGTGACAAGTTAGTGAAAGTCATTATTGAAGCGTGCCTTCTGACAGACCAAGAAAAAGTTGTGGCTTGCCAATTAGCCCAAAAAGCTGGAGCTGACTTTGTCAAAACATCTACTGGCTTTTCAACTGGTGGTGCTACGATAGCAGATGTTCAACTAATGCGTGAAACAGTTGGAACTGAGATGGGTGTCAAGGCTGCTGGTGGAGCTCGTTCTTATGCAGATGCTCTAGCCTTTGTAGAAGCAGGGGCGACCCGTATCGGAACGTCAGCTGGGGTAGCCATTCTAAAAGGAGAATTGGCAGATGGCGACTACTGAGTTGATTGAACTGGCAATTGAAACCAGCAAACATGCCTATGTCCCCTATTCTCACTTTCCTATCGGAGCAGTTTTAGTAGCCAAAGACGGAAGTGTTTACACGGGAGTGAATATCGAAAATGCTAGCTATCCTTTGACCAATTGCGGTGAGAGAACAGCCATTTTTAAGGCTGTATCTGAAGGGCAAAGAGAATTTTCAGAGCTGATTGTTTATGGTCAAACTGAAAAACCGATTTCACCATGTGGTGCTTGTCGCCAAGTAATGGTCGAATTTTTTGAACAAGATCTAAAAGTGACCTTAGTCGCAAAAGATAAATCGACGGTCGAGATGACGGTCGGGGAATTACTTCCATACTCTTTTACAGACTTAAATTAGTCTGAGTCGCTCTCTGAGTGGCACGGTCCTTGCGGCCAACCAATCCATACTTGCAACATCGTTGCACATCTTATTTAGGAGGTTCAGTAATGAACAAGAAACAATGGCTAGGTCTTGGCCTAGTAGCAGTGGCAGCAGTTGGACTTGCTGCATGTGGTAACCGCTCTTCTCGTAAGGCAGATTCATCTTCTGATGTGAAGACAAAAGCAGCAATCGTCACTGATACTGGTGGTGTTGATGACAAATCATTCAACCAATCAGCTTGGGAAGGTTTGCAGGCTTGGGGTAAAGAACACAATCTTTCAAAAGATAACGGTTTCACTTACTTCCAATCAACAAGTGAAGCTGACTACGCTAACAACTTGCAACAAGCGGCTGGAAGCTATAACCTAATCTTTGGTGTTGGTTTTGCCCTTCACAATGCAGTTGAAGAAGCAGCAAAAGAGCACTCTGACTTGAACTATGTCTTGATTGATGATGTGATTAAAGACCAAAAGAATAATGTTGTGAGCGTAACATTTGCTGATAATGAATCTGCTTACCTTGCAGGTGTTGCAGCAGCTAAAACAACTAAGACAAAACAAGTTGGTTTTGTAGGTGGCATTGAGTCAGAAGTTATCTCTCGTTTTGAAGCTGGTTTCAAGGCAGGTGTTGCCTCAGTAGATTCATCTATCAAAGTACAAGTTGACTATGCTGGTTCATTTGGTGATAATGCCAAAGGTAAAACAATTGCAGCAGCACAATACGCAGCTGGTGCAGACGTTGTTTACCAAGTAGCTGGTGGTACAGGTGCAGGTGTCTTTGCAGAAGCAAAATCACTTAACGAAAGTCGTCCTGAAAATGAAAAAGTTTGGGTTATCGGTGTTGACCGTGACCAAGAAGCAGAAGGTAAATACACTTCTAAAGATGGTAAAGAATCAAACTTTGTTCTTGTATCTACTTTGAAACAAGTTGGTACAACTGTAAAAGATATTTCTAACAAGGCAGAAAAAGGTGAATTCCCTGGCGGTCAAGTGATCGTTTACTCATTGAAAGATAAAGGGGTTGACTTGGCAGTAACAAACCTTTCAGAAGAAGGTAAAAAAGCTGTCGAAGATGCTAAAGCTAAAATCCTTGATGGAAGCGTAAAAGTTCCTGCAAAATAATGGATGGAAGTCATTTCTTAGGAAGCGGCCCTCGGCCGCTTTTTTAAGAGTTGAGACAAAGTCATTTTGTCTCAGTAAAGCTTGCTACTAGATAAAATAGCAAGTTTTATTGAAATAAAATAAGACTCTGAAAGGAAGAGCACATGGCACACGAAAATGTCATTGAGATGCGTGATATTACCAAGGTGTTTGGTGAATTTGTTGCCAACGACAACATCAACCTGCACCTACGAAAAGGTGAAATTCATGCACTTTTAGGAGAAAATGGGGCTGGTAAGTCCACGCTCATGAACATGTTAGCAGGGCTTCTTGAACCAACTAGTGGTGAAATTGTGGTCAACGGTCAAGTTGTCAATCTCGATTCACCATCTAAAGCGGCTAGCTTGGGAATCGGAATGGTTCACCAGCACTTTATGTTGGTAGAAGCTTTCACGGTGGCTGAAAACATCATTTTAGGAAGTGAATTGACTAAAAATGGTGTACTAGATATTGCTGGAGCTAGCAAAGAAATCAAGGCTCTTTCTGAACGTTATGGCTTAGCTGTGGACCCTTCTGCCAAGGTGGCAGACATCTCAGTTGGAGCCCAACAACGTGTAGAAATTTTAAAAACCCTTTATCGGGGAGCTGATATTCTTATTTTTGACGAACCAACGGCTGTTTTGACTCCATCAGAAATTGATGAATTGATGGCTATTATGAAAAATCTTGTCAAAGAAGGAAAATCAATTATCTTGATTACCCACAAGTTGGACGAGATTCGCGCAGTTTCTGACCGCGTTACAGTTATCCGTCGTGGGAAATCAATTGAAACCGTCAAAATTGCAGGGGCTACTAATGCTGATTTGGCGGAAATGATGGTAGGACGTTCTGTTTCCTTTAAAACAGAGAAACAAGCATCTCAACCAAAAGAAGTGGTCTTGTCTATTAAAGACTTGGTGGTTAATGAAAACCGCGGTGTCCCGGCTGTGAAAAATCTATCCTTGGATGTTCGTGCTGGAGAGATTGTTGGGATTGCGGGGATTGATGGAAATGGTCAGTCTGAACTGATTCAAGCCATCACAGGTCTTCGCAAGGTTGAATCTGGGAGCATCGAGCTAAAAGGAAATTCAACTGTAGGCTTGCACTCACGACAAATTACAGAGTTGAGTGTTGGGCATGTTCCAGAAGACCGTCACCGTGATGGCTTGATTTTGGAAATGATGATTTCTGAAAATATTGCCCTTCAAACCTACTACAAAGAACCACATAGTAAAAATGGAATTTTGAACTATTCAAATATTACTTCTTATGCTAAAAAGCTAATGGAAGAATTTGATGTTCGTGCTGCCAGTGAATTTGTTCCTGCAGCTGCACTTTCAGGAGGAAATCAACAAAAAGCAATTATTGCTCGTGAAATTGATCGTGATCCTGATCTCCTTATCGTCAGCCAGCCAACTCGTGGGTTGGATGTCGGTGCCATTGAATATATCCACAAGCGCTTGATTGAAGAGCGTGATAATGGTAAGGCTGTTCTAGTTGTCAGCTTTGAATTGGATGAGATTTTAAACGTCTCAGACCGTATTGCCGTTATTCATGATGGTAAGATTCAAGGTATTGTGTCACCAGAAACAACCAATAAACAAGAACTTGGTGTCTTGATGGCTGGTGGAAACTTGGGAAAGGAGAAGAGTGATGTCTAAAAAATTACAACAAATTTCGGTTCCCTTGATCTCTGTCTTCCTTGGAATTTTACTTGGAGCCATTGTCATGTGGATCTTCGGCTATGATGCTATTTGGGGCTACGAAGAATTGTTCTATACAGCCTTTGGTAGCCTGCGTGGGATTGGAGAAATCTTCCGTGCAATGGGGCCTTTGGTCTTGATTGGTCTTGGATTTGCTGTTGCCAGTCGTGCAGGTTTCTTTAACGTTGGGCTTCCTGGTCAGGCTTTGGCAGGTTGGATTTTAAGTGGTTGGTTTGCCCTGTCGCATCCAGATATGCCCCGTCCCTTGATGATTCTAGCAACCATCGTGATTGCCTTGATTGCTGGTGGGCTTGTCGGAGCGATTCCGGGTATTCTGAGAGCTTATCTAGGGACGTCAGAGGTTATCGTCACCATCATGATGAACTACATTGTCTTGTATGTAGGGAATGCCTTTATCCATGCCTTTCCTAAAGAATTCATGCAAAGTACAGATTCGACCATTCGTGTCGGGGCTAATGCAACCTATCAGACACCTTGGTTATCTGAATTGACTGGTAACTCACGGATGAATATTGGTATTTTCTTTGCTCTCATTGCCGTTGCAGTCATTTGGTTTATGCTCAAGAAAACAACCCTTGGTTTTGAAATTCGTGCGGTTGGTCTTAATCCACATGCTTCAGAATATGCTGGTATTTCTGCAAAAAGAACGATTATCCTCTCAATGATTATTTCAGGTGCCTTGGCTGGTCTTGGTGGAGCTGTTGAAGGACTTGGAACCTTCCAGAATGTCTATGTTCAGGGGGCGTCATTGGCTGTTGGATTTAACGGGATGGCGGTTAGTCTGCTTGCGGCCAACTCACCAATTGGTATTCTCTTTGCAGCCTTTCTATTTGGTGTTCTCCAAGTTGGAGCTCCTGGTATGAATGCGGCACAGGTACCATCTGAGCTTGTCAGCATTGTAACAGCGTCTATTATCTTCTTTGTCAGTGTTCATTACCTTATCGAACGCTTTGTCAAACCAAAAAAACAAGTTAAAGGAGGTAAGTAAAGATGTCTATTACAACCTTGCTCACCCTCTTGGTGTCTTCTATGCTGATTTACTCAGCACCCCTCATCTTTACAAGTATTGGCGGTGTTTTCTCTGAACGTGGTGGTGTGGTAAACGTCGGCCTTGAAGGAATTATGGTTATGGGTGCCTTTTCTGGAGTTGTCTTTAACCTTGAATTTGCAGAACAATTTGGAGCAGCAACTCCATGGCTATCTTTGCTAGTTGCAGGATTGGTTGGAGGCCTTTTCTCTATCATCCACGCAGCAGCGACGGTTCATTTCCGTGCAGACCATGTTGTCAGCGGTACGGTATTGAACTTGATGGCGCCTGCCTTGGCTGTTTTCTTGGTGAAAGTTCTTTATAACAAAGGACAAACCGACAACCTAAGTCAGACTTTTGGACGCTTTGATTTCCCAGTCTTGGCAAATATCCCAGTGATTGGTGATATCTTCTTCAAGTCAACTAGTCTTCTTGGTTATCTGGCCATTGTCTTCTCATTCCTTGCTTGGTTTATCCTCTTCAAGACTCGATTTGGTCTTCGTCTCCGCTCTGTCGGTGAACATCCTCAAGCAGCGGATACCTTGGGAATCAATGTCTACAAGATGAGATATTTTGGAGTTATTATTTCAGGTTTCCTAGGTGGAATTGGCGGAGCGATTTATGCTCAATCAATCTCAGTTAACTTTTCAGTGACAACTATTGTTGGACCTGGATTTATCGCTCTTGCTGCGATGATTTTTGGGAAATGGAATCCAATCGGAGCCATGCTTTCTAGTCTTTTCTTTGGACTTTCACAAAGTTTGGCTGTTATCGGTTCTCAATTACCTTTCCTACAAGGTGTGCCTGCGGTTTATCTTCAAATCGCACCTTATGTTTTGACAATTCTTGTCTTGGCAGCCTTCTTTGGAAAAGCAGTTGCACCAAAAGCAGATGGTATCAACTATATCAAATCAAAATAAGCATACAAAAAACGTCAGTTCTGTTCAAACTGGCGTTTTATTTTTTAGGATCTTGATGGGTTAGGTTTAATCCCCAAGGGACCAAATTTTCAGTTTTATTTTTGATGCGTGTGATATTGTCCTTATGACGAATGATAATCAAACTAGCAAGAGCTAGGATAATAGCGATGAGGAGAGGGTCATAATTGCTCAGGATAAAACCAAAAAGTGGAAAGAGCAGAACCCCGATAACAGCCGCGATAGATGCAGTGACACTAGATAGTGAAATCATACTACCAAGATAGAGGGTTCCAAAGAAAACAACTGCTAGGTAGAGACAGAAGACAGGCGCAAATCCGAAAATCACTCCAGCACTGGTTGCGACAGCCTTACCACCCTTAAATCCTGCAAAGATAGGGAAGGTATGGCCAATAACAGCCAAAAGTCCAAAGATGAGAGGCGAGACGCCTTGCAGATGAAAGATAATAGGCAGAAGCGTTGCTAGTGTTCCTTTGAAAAAGTCAATGACAAAGGTCGCCATACCAGCTTTCTTACCTAAAATGCGGAAGGTATTGGTCGTTCCAGTGTTACCAGAACCGTGCTCGCGTAGATTGATTTGAAAGAATACTTGTCCAATCCAGAGACCAGACGGAATCGAACCCAGCAGATAAGCTAGGATTAATAAAACTATTGTAATCATACTCCTATTATATCATGAAATGGAGAAGAAAGGCAGAGAATCTCTTCTGAAATTGTCACACCGGAGAAAGAAAAATTTTGCAAAATCCTGGGAAAACCTGTAGAATAGTAAAGATGAACGAATAGGAGGTTCCTTGTGTCAAAAAAGGAAATCAATATTAACAATTATAATGATGATGCCATACAGGTGCTAGAAGGGTTGGATGCGGTTCGAAAACGTCCAGGGATGTATATCGGATCAACTGATGGGGCAGGTCTCCATCACCTAGTCTGGGAGATCGTCGACAATGCAGTCGATGAGGCCTTGTCTGGATTTGGTGACCGTATTGATGTGACCATCAATAAAGATGGGAGTTTGACTGTACAAGACCATGGTCGTGGGATGCCGACAGGTATGCACGCGATGGGGATTCCAACAGTTGAGGTTATCTTTACCATTCTTCATGCCGGAGGAAAATTCGGTCAGGGTGGCTACAAGACATCTGGTGGTCTCCACGGGGTGGGTTCTTCCGTTGTTAACGCTCTTTCAAGTTGGCTGGAAGTTGAAATTACCCGTGACGGGGCAATCTATAAGCAACGTTTTGAAAATGGGGGAAAACCTGTCACAACCTTGAAGAAAATCGGTACAGCTCCCAAGTCTAAAACAGGTACCAAGGTTACGTTTATGCCTGACGTGACGATCTTCTCTACGACAGATTTCAAGTACAATACCATCTCAGAGCGTCTTAATGAGTCAGCCTTTCTCTTGAAAAATGTGACCTTGTCCTTGACGGACAAGCGAACAGATGAGTCTGTTGAGTTTCACTATGAAAATGGGGTACAGGACTTTGTTTCTTATTTAAACGAAGACAAGGAAACCTTGACGCCTGTCCTCTACTTTGAAGGTGAGGATAATGGTTTTCAAGTAGAAGTAGCTCTTCAGTACAATGATGGATTTTCAGATAACATCTTGTCCTTTGTCAATAACGTTCGTACCAAGGACGGCGGAACGCATGAGACAGGACTCAAATCTGCTATCACTAAGGTCATGAATGACTATGCGCGTAAGACAGGTCTTCTCAAGGAAAAAGATAAAAACCTTGAAGGTTCAGACTATCGTGAGGGGCTAGCGGCTGTCCTCTCTATTCTAGTCCCTGAAGAACATTTGCAGTTTGAGGGTCAGACCAAGGACAAGCTAGGAAGCCCTCTTGCTCGTCCCGTTGTGGATGGTATTGTGGCGGATAAGTTGACCTTCTTCCTCATGGAAAATGGGGAGTTAGCTTCCAATCTCATTCGCAAGGCTATCAAGGCGCGTGATGCCCGTGAGGCGGCCCGTAAGGCACGTGATGAGAGCCGAAATGGCAAGAAAAATAAGAAAGATAAGGGATTGCTGTCTGGTAAATTAACCCCAGCCCAGTCCAAGAATCCTGCTAAGAATGAACTCTATCTAGTCGAGGGGGACTCTGCCGGAGGTTCTGCCAAACAAGGCCGTGACCGCAAGTTCCAGGCTATTCTACCTCTTCGTGGTAAGGTTATCAATACAGCCAAGGCCAAGATGGCAGATATCCTCAAAAATGAAGAGATCAATACCATGATTTATACCATCGGTGCGGGTGTCGGAGCAGACTTCTCCCTTGAAGATGCCAACTATGACAAGATCATTATCATGACCGATGCGGATACTGACGGTGCCCATATCCAGACCTTGCTCTTGACATTTTTCTACCGTTACATGCGTCCGCTAGTCGAGGCAGGACATGTCTATATCGCCCTTCCGCCTCTTTACAAGATGTCAAAAGGTAAAGGCAAGAAAGAAGAAGTGGCCTACGCTTGGACGGACGGAGAGCTAGAAGAACTCCGCAAACAGTTCGGTAAAGGTGCTACCCTCCAACGCTACAAAGGTCTTGGTGAGATGAATGCAGACCAACTCTGGGAAACAACCATGAACCCAGAAACTCGTACCCTCATCCGTGTCACCATCGAAGACCTAGCCCGCGCCGAACGTCGCGTCAATGTTCTCATGGGAGACAAGGTCGAACCACGCCGTAAATGGATTGAGGATAATGTCAAGTTTACGCTGGAAGAAGCGACAGTGTTTTAATGAAAGAAAATAATATGTTAGTAAACTGGAAATTAGAGTCGGATGTGAATGACTATGTGAAAAAGCAGTTTGAAAATCTTGGTTTGAAAAAATTGCAGGATTATAATGAAGAATCTGCTATGAGTGCTTATCTCAAAGAGGCGCTTAAGGGAGCGGCTAAGACGCAAACTAAGACTAATTTTGGAAAACCAGATTTTCATATTGAAAAATACAAACAAGTTCCTATCTTGATTGAAAACAAACTCAAATTATCTAAGCTAGTTGCTCAAACAAAGGACGGTATTAAGTTTGATGATAAATCAATTAGTGATTTTGCGGTGAATGGGGTTTTGCATTATGCGAGGGCAGTTATTGATAGTGGTAAATATCATGAAGCCGTCGCAGTTGGTGTTGCAGGTGATAACGAAGAAAATGTGACTATCAAAGTTTATTATGTCTTTGGTTCTGCTCCTAATGCCTATAAAGAGCTATCAAAGGTAACGACTTTTGATTTTTTGGAAAATGAGTCCACCTTTGAGATATTCTACAAAGATGCTGTTTTGAGCGAAGAAGAAAAACACCAAATTCTGATTGATAGTCAAGCGACCTTGCAAGGCTATGCTAAAAAGCTCAATAAATTGATGCACAACCATAATATCACAGCTCCTCAACGGGTGCTTTATGTGTCTGGTATGCTATTATCTATGCAGGATATCGTAGATTGTAAGGGCAAAAAGGTTGATGAGGGCTTAATACCTGACGATTTAAAAGGTGTGCAGTCTGAAACCAAGCGTGATGGTAAGAAAGTTGTTGATCAAATCAAGGCTTTCCTAGATGAACGTGAAATCAATGAAGATAAGAAAACTCTCATGTTGGCTTCTTTTGGAGAAATTTCCAAAGATAGCCAGCGTGACGAGTTGATTACCAATGACAAAGAAGTAGCACAACTTCTCCCTCAAAAGGAAAATTCTGTTACCAAGCAAATCTTCACTTTTATCTATGAGAATATTTTCAAGTCCATTGATGGTTTGGGTGGACATATCGATATTATGGGGGAGATGTACTCCGAATTTCTAAAGTATGCTTTGGGAGATGGAAAAGAAATTGGTATTGTTCTGACCCCTCCTTATGTTACCAAAATGATGGCGCAAATTCTGGGGATAACAAGTGAGAGCAAGGTTATGGATTTGGCGACTGGTTCAGCTGGTTTCCTCATTTCAGCGATGGAGTTGATGATAGATCATGCAAATATCAGTTTTGGGAAGGGGACTTCTCGAGCCAACGAGGAGATTGCGAAGCTCAAGAAAGATAACCTGCTAGGAATAGAACTTAATGCAGAGATGTATACCTTAGCGACAACCAATATGATTCTTCGTGGAGATGGATCTAGTCGAATTGAAAAAGGTTCTGCATTCAATCGTCCTGAGAGTCTGTTTACGGATTTTAAAGCTAATCGTGTCTTGCTGAATCCCCCTTTCTCTTATGAAGAAAATGGTCTTCCTTTTATAGCCTATGGTTTGGATAAGATGGAGCGTGGTGGCCTAGGTGCCATTATCATTCAAGATAGTGCTGGTTCTGGTAAGGCAACAAAGACAGCTAAAGCTATTTTGAAAAAGCATACCCTACTTGCTTCTATCAAAATGCCTGTTGACCTTTTTGTTCCCATGGCAGGAGTCCAGACTTCTATCTACATTTTTAAGGCTCATGAGGCACACGATTACGACCAGACGGTTAAATTTATTGACTTTAGAAATGACGGTTTTAAACGTGCTAAGCGAGGTATTTCAGAGGTTGATAATCCTATCCAGCGTTACCAAGATGTGATTAAAATTTATAAGGCTGGAAAGAGAGCGGAAGTGAGTAAAGAACTTTGGGATTTAGATGCTATCTTTATTGAGGACTTTATCACTGACAAGGGTAATGATTGGAATTTCGAACAGCACCAGATCATTGATACAAAACCAACCTTGGATGATTTTAAAAAGACTGTTACTGACTACTTAGCTTGGGAAGTGGAACAACTCCTGAAAAACAAGGGGGAAGATAGCTCAAAAAAAGCCTAAGCCCTCGCCTTCAAAAATTGGAAGAGGAATTTGAAGCAAGTGGGGGCGAGTGGAGAGAGTATCGGATAGGAGATTTATTTGGTAATATTGTTCAGGGTTCCCGTCTAACGAAAGCAGATCAGATAGATGGCCTTTTACCATTTGTGATGGCAGGAGTGACTAATACGGGTGTCGTTAGACATATTGGGAATAAGATGACTATTTTTCCAAAAAATTCTCTGACTATTGATATTTTTGGAAATGTTTTTTATCGAAATTATGAATTTAGCGCATCAGATGATGTGGGTGTCTACTGGAATGACGAAGAGTATAGTGAACACTCCATGTTATTTTTAGCATCTTCAATTCAAAAATCTTTAGTTGGTAAATTTGATTTTGGAAATAAGCTACGCTCTTCTAAATCTCATGACCTCCTAGTTAAACTTCCAACTCTCAATAACAAATTGGCATTTTCATATATGGAAAACTACATCAAAGCGCTCGAGGCTGAACGCATCGAGACGCTCGAGGCTTATCTAACTGTAACAAATCTCAGAGATTATCATCTTACAAAAAATGATGAAAAAGTACTTGACAAGTTTGCAAAACTTTCCGATACTAAGAGTAGAGTAGAGGAGTCGGAGGTATTCCAACTTTCTCAGGTCTTTAACTTATCCAGTAGTAAAAAGAAATTCAATGCAAATATGATTGAGTTTGGAGGAAAGTTTCCTTATGTAGCTCGTGGAGATAGTAACAATGGGATTCGAGGTTATATTACAGAGAGTGAAGAATTTCTCAATCCTGCTAACACAATTAGTTTTGGTCAAGATACGGCAACGATGTTTTATCAAAAAGAACCCTATTTCACAGGAGATAAAATTAAGGTATTGCGCACTAAAGAAGTAGAATTGGATAGGTATAAAGCTCTTTATTTAATTACTTCATTAAGAAAGAGTTTCTCTACATTTAGTTGGGGAAGTAGCTCTTTTAATGAAAAAGTATTAAAAGAGACAGATGTTAAGCTTCCTATCAAAAATAATCAAATCGACTATACATTTATGTCTGACTTTGTTCGAGCAGTGGAGAAATTAGTTATCAAGGATTTAGTCATCTGGGCTGACAAAAAAATTGCTGCGACTAAGGAAGTAGTAGCAAGATAGTTCAGTATATCTGTCCTTTTTAGGGAGTAGCTGTCCTAATTTTTAGGCAGTTTTTCCCTAAAAAGGACAAGTTGAGTTTTGATAATAGCTATTTATTTACACCTTACAAACAGTTTACATTGAAAAAAGTAAGAAGGAGGATCCAGTAAATGGAGAATAAGAAACCTAAAGGAGCGGCAAAGATTAGATTGTTCAAAATAAGTCATGCAGAGTATGGGAAAGTACTTGATGTGTTGGATGCGAAAACATCTATTTTGGATGTAAGAAATATGATTTCTAATAGAGAGCCTGATTATGAGTATTTTATTCCAAAAGTGATATTTTCATTGGACAAAGAGGCTAAGGAAAATGGTTTCTATTGTAGCGGACTCAACGGAGATTTTGCTTACTTACCAAGGGTTACTACAGACATTGTAGAGTTTGAGTTGCCAGATGAACTGAAAGAACATATTGCTAAAGGATACCCTCTTTTCTATACAAAATGGCGTTAATAAGGGGAAGATATGGCATTGGAAAATAAACTAGGCATAACCAACTCAGCCCAGCTGGCAGATGCAGAAGAAAAACTGACAAAAAAACAAGCTGCCCTGCTTTTTCAGACAGGAGACTTGTTCGAGATGGAAGTTGGGACATTTGCAGGGCTGTCAGCTATTCACCACTATCTCTTTTCCAGCATCTATGATTTCGCTGGAAAAATCCGTGATGTTAATATTGCAAAGGATAATTTTCAATTTGCTCCCCGTATTTTTTTAGAGCAATCCTTACAGTATATTGACAAACTTCCTCATGACAATTTTGATCAAGTGGTTGATAAGTATGCGGATATGAATATTGCCCATCCTTTCCGTGAGGGGAATGGACGCGCAATGCGGATTTGGCTAGATTGTATGCTTCGTGAGAAGCTGGGTAAGGTGGTAGATTGGAACGCCATTGATAAGGATGAATACCTCAATGCCATGAAGCGTAGTGCAGTATCGACTGGAGAACTCAAGTATTTACTTCTCAATAACTTGACGGATGACCTCAGTCAGACCAGTTTCTTTAAGGGAGTGGATGCTTCATACTACTACGAAGGATATAGCCTTTACCAGACAGGGGAGTTATAGTATAAAAACTATCCAGTAAGAAGAAGCAGACACCTAGTAATCTATAAAACGAGAAGGTATTAACATGAGAACTGAACCCGAAATGCTTGATTTAATTTTTCAAACCGCAAAAGTGCTTCAAGTCAAAGCTGTCGCCATATCTGGTTCACGGACAAACCCAAAGGCCCCAAAAGATGAATTTCAAGACTATGATGTGATCTATGTCGTGGACGATTTAGATAATCTGACGAGTGACCTTTCTTGGCTAGACCAGTTTGGCAAATGCATTATTGAGCAAGAGGTTGCTCTTGACCATCGTCGTCTCTACCTCATGCTCTTTGAAGATGGTAATCGTATTGATTTGACTCTCTGCCCCAAAGAACACATTCAAGAGTGGGTGGATAGCGAGGCAGGATTCGCTGTTTTGGAAGACCCAGAATATTTATTTAAACCCTATTCCCAAAATCTAGAACGTTTTTGGATACATCCAGCTACTGAGACAGATTTTAAAAATTCCTGCAATGAATTTTGGTGGGTGTCAGCCTACGTGGTTAAAGGGATTTGTCGCAAACAAGTCATCTATGCCACGGACTATCTCTACGGTATTTGTCAACAAGAACTCTTAAAAGTCTTAGCTTGGCAGGCAGTAAGTGATAGGGGAGCAGTTGACATCGGTAAAAATTACAAGTACCTCTTTCACTATTTGCCTGCTGAGAAAGAGAATGAATTCTCAAATCTTCTTGATTTCTCAAGTTTAGATAAAATCATTCAGTCTTTGTTTGCTACGATGCAACTTTTCCATAGAGAAGCTCAAAGACTTGCTCAAAAGCTGGGCTTTGTCTACGATAAAGAAGTAGCTGAGAAGATGATTGAGTATGCTGAGGAAAGAAGATGCTTAAATGTAGTAGATTAGAATTCCATTGATAAGGATAAAGCCATTTAGTAACATTTCGGAGGATTATAATGTTTTTAGATTTAGGAATTACTTCATATTTGTTTGGTAAAATAGCGGATTTTTCTTGGGATCAATTTTATGATTCATTAGGTTTGCAAGAGAAGGCTGATAAAAAGAGTTTAAAAAAACTTATCGAAGATTATCGAGATTATATGATAGACCGTCATAAAGATAATCCGTATTTTGAAGAGGTTTTAAGATTTTGGGAGACAAATCATATTGTTGAAGAAATTTTGATGATTGAATATCACTTGAAAAGCACGTTTGCTACTTATGATGATTTTAAAAACGCTTTGGAGGATCAGTATCCTCAGGCTTTCAATAAAAGTTTTTCAATTAGTTTGATGGATGAGCTAGATAAAAAATTTATTGACTTAGTTAGAAAAATGTCTCAGTTTTCTCAGTCAGATATTGCTGTTATAGCAAATGTTATTAAAGAATCGAATTCTGAAATAGTATCCTCAATAGAGGAACTCTTAAAACAATTGCAAGAATTTGGTTTTAAAAATAATATTAAACATGATACTCAACTAGCATATATTCAAAAATCGAAAATAGACAATTTGGTAATTACTCCCCCTGTGATTTCTAAAATGACCATTACTTCAAGAAATGACTATAAATATAATTATTATTTGTTTCAGTCTTTTGAATTTGAAGGTGATTTTGGAGATAATCCAACAGTCTATTTGATTTATTCAGAGGATGATAATAAGATTGAGTTAAATACTTTTAGTCATGGTTTGCAACCTGATAATTTACGAGTTCTAAAATTTAAATCGACAGAAATTGAAGGTAAGAAATATAAATATAATATTTCTAAAGAGTATTGTTATTATTCCAATCAAGGAAATGAATATGATATTAGACCATTCATTGTTGTTGTGCTCGGTGAAGAGGTTATGGGCTTTGCTACCTTAACAATAATTAATAAGTCATTTAAAAAAGGTCAAAGTTTCACTTTACCGTTCACTGGGCATAAAGCATTCATTCCAGCAGCAAGAAAACTTATTTGGCCAAATAAAAAGGATTTATTAAAAAAACTTCATGAACAACAGACTGGTAGAGTTTTCTATTTAGACAATTCTGTTGTAGATGAAGTAATTAAAATTAAAAAGTATTTTTTGGATTCGTTAAAAGAAGAAGTTAAGGATGCATTAAAACAAGAATATGAATAATCTATTTTTTATTATCCAAACACGTCTATTTCTGTGAGATCATTCTTTTCAACTTGCATGTAAAAACTGAACACGGACTAAACGGTGTGTAAAAAAGATAAATCGTTTTTTAGTTATAACCTAGTCCACTTATATAAAATTTGAAAGGAGTTGAACACGCCCTAAATGCTAGGTGAAAAAGATAAATTCTCTTGTGAGCTTGCTTACTTCAAGAATTTTCTATTTTCACTTTGTATTTTAAGGACTCTGTATCCTATATGAGTAACATTCAAAACATATCCCTAGAGGACATCATGGGAGAGCGCTTTGGTCGCTACTCCAAATACATTATTCAAGACCGGGCTTTGCCAGACATTCGTGATGGCTTGAAGCCGGTTCAGCGTCGTATTCTTTATTCTATGAATAAGGATGGCAATACCTTTGACAAGAGCTACCGCAAGTCGGCCAAGTCTGTCGGGAACATCATGGGGAATTTTCATCCGCACGGTGATAGTTCTATCTATGATGCTATGGTTCGTATGTCTCAGGACTGGAAAAATCGTGAGATTCTAGTCGAAATGCACGGTAATAACGGTTCTATGGACGGTGATCCGCCTGCGGCGATGCGTTATACTGAAGCACGTTTGTCAGAGATTGCAGGCTACCTTCTTCAGGATATCGATAAAAAGACAGTTCCTTTTGCTTGGAACTTTGACGATACCGAGAAAGAGCCGACAGTCTTGCCAGCAGCTTTTCCAAATCTCTTGGTCAATGGTTCGACTGGGATTTCGGCTGGTTATGCCACAGACATTCCTCCCCATAATTTGGCTGAGGTTATTGATGCGACAGTCTACATGATTGATCACCCAACTGCCAAGGTGGACAAGCTCATGGAATTCTTGCCTGGGCCAGATTTCCCTACAGGAGCCATCATCCAAGGCCGTGATGAAATTAAAAAGGCCTACGAAACTGGGAAAGGGCGCGTGGTTGTTCGTTCTAAGACTGAGATTGAAAAGCTAAAAGGTGGTAAGGAACAAATCGTTATCACTGAGATTCCTTATGAAATTAACAAGGCCAATCTGGTCAAGAAAATCGATGATGTTCGTGTCAATAACAAGGTGGCAGGCATTGCTGAGGTTCGTGATGAGTCTGACCGTGATGGTCTTCGTATCGCTATCGAGCTAAAAAAAGACGCCAATACGGAGCTCGTTCTAAACTATCTCTTTAAGTACACAGACCTGCAAATCAACTACAACTTTAACATGGTGGCGATTGACAATTTCACTCCTCGTCAGGTTGGGATCGTTCCAATCTTGTCTAGCTACATCGCCCACCGTCGTGAAGTGATTTTGGCGCGTTCTCGCTTTGACAAGGAAAAGGCTGAGAAACGTCTTCATATCGTCGAAGGCTTGATTCGCGTGATTTCGATTTTGGATGAAGTCATTGCTCTTATCCGTGCTTCTGAGAATAAGGCTGACGCCAAGGAAAACCTTAAGGTCAGCTATGATTTCACAGAGGAGCAAGCAGAGGCTATCGTAACCTTGCAGCTCTATCGTTTGACCAATACAGACGTGGTTGTCTTGCAGGAAGAAGAAGCAGAACTTCGTGAAAAGATTGCTATGCTTGCGGCGATTATCGGTGATGAACGGACCATGTACAATCTCATGAAGAAAGAACTTCGTGAGGTCAAGAAGAAATTTGCAACTCCTCGTTTGAGTTCTTTAGAAGACACTGCGAAAGCAATTGAGATTGATACAGCTAGTCTTATCGCCGAGGAAGATACCTATGTCAGCGTGACTAAGGCAGGTTATATCAAGCGTACTAGTCCACGTTCTTTTGCAGCTTCTACCTTGGAAGAAATTGGCAAACGTGATGATGACCGTTTGATTTTTGTTCAATCTGCCAAGACAACCCAGCATCTTTTGATGTTCACAAGTCTTGGAAATGTCATTTACAGACCAATCCATGAATTAGCAGATATTCGCTGGAAGGACATCGGAGAGCATCTGAGCCAAACCATCACAAACTTTGAAACGAATGAAGAAATACTTTATGTGGAAGTACTGGATCAGTTTGACGATGCGACAACCTACTTTGCAGCGACTCGCCTTGGTCAAATCAAACGGGTAGAGCGAAAAGAATTTACTCCATGGCGGACCTATAGATCTAAGTCTGTCAAGTATGCTAAGCTCAAAGACGATACAGATCAGATTGTAGCAGTGGCTCCGATTAAACTAGATGATGTTGTCTTGGTTAGTCAAAATGGTTATGCCCTGCGTTTCAATATCGAAGAGGTTCCGGTTGTCGGTGCCAAGGCTGCAGGTGTCAAGGCTATGAATTTGAAAGAAGATGATGTCCTCCAATCTGGCTTTATCTGTAATACTTCGTCCTTCTACCTCTTGACCCAGCGTGGAAGCTTGAAACGTGTTTCTATTGACGAAATTCCGGCAACCAGCCGTGCCAAACGAGGGTTACAAGTCTTGCGTGAGTTGAAAAACAAACCGCACCGTGTCTTCTTGGCAGGAGCGGTTGCAGAGCAAGGTTTCGTTGGTGACCTCTTTAGTACAGAAGCGGACAGGAATGGCCAAACTCTGCTTGTTCAATCTAACAAAGGAACAATCTATCAAAGTCGATTACAAGACTTGAACTTGTCAGAACGAACAAGTAACGGTAGCTTCATCTCTGACACGATTTCAGATGAAGAAGTTTTTGATGCTTATCTTCAGGAAGTATTTACAGAAGATAAATAAGTGAAATGAAGAATCAGTTCTAAGAGCTGTTTCTTTTTATTGAAGAAATTTTCTGAAAATTACAAAATATACTTGCTATTTTAGAAAAATAGTGTAGAATATAAGAAATAGGTTTTTAGAATAAGGAGTGGAATATGACAGTAACGATTGATTGGGAAAACCTTGGTTTCTCCTATATGAAATTACCTTATCGCTATATTGCTCATTTTAAAAATGGACAATGGAATCAAGGAGAGCTTACAGAGGATGCAACTTTGCATATTTCAGAGTCTTCTCCAAGTCTTCACTATGGTCAACAAGCATTTGAAGGTTTGAAAGCTTATCGTACTAAGGATGGCAGTATTCAACTGTTCCGTCCTGATGAAAATGCTAAACGCTTGCAACGGACATGTGACCGTCTCTTGATGCCACAAGTTCCGACAGACATGTTTGTAGAAGCTTGTAAAGCAGTTGTTCGTGCGAATGAAGAATATGTACCTCCATATGGAACAGGTGGAACCCTCTATCTTCGCCCTCTTTTGATTGGTATCGGAGATATTATCGGGGTAAAACCGGCAGAAGAATACATTTTCACCATCTTTGCTATGCCAGTTGGAAATTACTTTAAGGGTGGTTTGGTCCCAACCAACTTCTTGATTCAGGATGAATACGACCGTGCAGCTCCAAATGGTACAGGTGCGGCTAAGGTTGGTGGAAACTATGCTGCAAGTCTCTTACCAGGAAAAATGGCCAAGTCACGTCATTTCTCAGATGTTATCTATCTGGACCCATCAACTCATACAAAGATTGAAGAAGTCGGATCAGCTAACTTCTTTGGAATTACAGCTGATAATGAATTTGTAACACCATTGAGTCCATCTATCTTGCCATCTATTACCAAGTATTCCTTGCTTTATTTGGCAGAACACCGCTTGGGCTTAACTCCTATTGAAGGAGATGTCCCAATTGATAACCTGGATTGTTTTGTAGAGGCTGGTGCCTGTGGTACAGCAGCGGTTATTTCTCCAATTGGAGGTATTCAACACGGTAATGATTTCCATGTTTTCTATAGTGAAACAGAAGTTGGCCCTGTGACTCGTAAACTCTATGATGAATTGACTGGTATTCAGTTTGGTGATATTCCAGCGCCAGAAGGTTGGATTGTAAAAGTAGATTAAAAATATATTAAAGGATATTTTTATGAAATCGAAAAAGTGGATTTTAACAACAGGACTTATCCTAAGCACAACAGCTCTTTTAGCAGCCTGTGGAAAAGCTGATAAAGAAGCAGATGCTCCGACAACATTTTCTTATGTCTATGCAGTGGATCCAGCATCCTTGGACTACAGCATAGCAACGCGTACATCCACAACAGATATTATCGGGAATGTCGTTGATGGTTTGATGGAAAATGATAAATATGGTAATGTTATTCCTTCTTTGGCTGAGGATTGGTCTGTCTCAAAAGATGGATTGACTTATACCTATAAACTTCGTAAAGGAGTGAAATGGTACACTTCAGAAGGTGAAGAATACGCAGAAGTAACAGCCCATGACTTTGTAACAGGATTGAAACACGTAGCTGACGGTAAGTCAGACGGTGTCTCTCTCATCCAAAATTCAATTAAAGGCTTAGACGCCTATATGACTGGTGAAACCAATGATTTCTCTACAGTTGGTGTTAAAGCTTTGGATGACTACACAGTTGAGTATACATTGAATGCGCCAGAAAGTTTCTGGAATTCAAAAGTGACCACAGCAACGATGTTGCCTGTAAATGAAGAGTTTTTAAAGGCATCAGGAAAGAATTACGGAGAGGTTAGCCCAGCAGGGATTCTCTACAATGGTCCTTATTTCTTAAAAACATTGACTTCTAAATCTTTGATTGAATATGAAAAAAATCCAAATTACTGGGATAAAGAAAATGTTAAAATTGAGAAGATTAAATTGACCTACTACGATGGTTCAGATCAGGAGTCTTTGATCCGTAGCTTCTCCTCTGGTGCTTATACGACAGCCCGTCTCTTCCCAAGCAGCTCAAACTTTGCTTCAACTTTGGAACAATACGGAGATAAAATCACTTATAGCCCACAGGACTCAAGTAGTTATTACTTCACCTTTAACGTAAATCGTCAGTCATACAATAAAACTGCGAAAACAAGTGAGGAGCAAAAGACTTCTACAAAAGAAGCGATGCTCAATAAGGACTTCCGTCAGGCTATCAACTTTGCCTTCAACCGTCATTCGTATGCTGCCCAGCTAAACGGTGAAGATGGTGCGGACAAGATTATTCGTAACAGCCTTGTTCCAGATAACTTCGTACAAGCTGGTGGTAAGAACTTTGGTCAAATCGCTCAAGCAGAGTTGGTGAACTATGGTGACCAATGGAAAGGTGTTGAGCTAGTTGACGGTAAGGATTCTATCTACAACCCTGACAAGGCTAAAGCTGCTTTCGAAAAAGCTAAGAAAGACTTGGAATCTAAAGGGGTAACTTTCCCAATTCACTTGGATGTCCCGGTTGAACAAACAGATACTATCGCCGTTCAACAAAGCAACTCTTTCAAACAGTCCATTGAATCAACTCTTGGTGCTGAAAATGTTGTCATCGATGTGCTTCAAATGACAGATAATGAAAAAGAAACGATTACATCACAAGCGCGTGTTCCTTCTCAAAAAGACTATGATTTGAACAGTACAGGATGGGCTCCAAGCTATCAAGATCCAGCGTCTTACTTGAATATTATGGATCCAAAATCTGGTTCTGCCATGAAACACCTTGGTATTACGAAAGGAAAAGATAAGGATGTTGTCGCTAAACTTGGTTTGGATCAATATAAGAAGTTGCTAGAAGATGCTGTTTCTGAGACCACTGACCTAGAGAAGAGATATGAAAAATATGCCAAAGCTCAAGCTTGGTTGACAGATAGTTCATTATTGATGCCAACAGCTTCATCTGGTGGTTCTCCAGTTGTAAGTAACGTAGTACCATTCTCAAAACCATACTCACAAGTTGGTATTAAGGGGGATCCATATATCTTTAAAGGAATGAAATTGCAAAAAGATATTGTTACAACAAAAGAATATGACGAAGCTCTTAAAAAATGGCAAAAAGAAAAATTGGAATCCAATAGCAAATACCAAAAAGAACTAGAAAAGCATATTAAATAAGGAATGGTATTGCTTTTGATAAAATTTAAAAAATACTGTCATTTTGAATATAAAGGAGTTTGATATGGAGTGGATTAAACTAATAGGAATAGCAATCATTGTTGTGGGTTTTATTTTAAAATTTGATACAATTGCAACAGTAGTCTTAGCTGGTTTGGTTACAGCTTTAGTTTCAGGTGTTTCTCTTGTTGAATTTTTGGAGATTTTGGGAAAAGAATTTAGCAATCAGCGAGTACTCACGATTTTTATGGTTACCTTGCCTCTTGTGGGGCTGTCAGAAACCTTTGGACTCAAGCAACGATCAATTGATTTGATTCGAAAGATTAAAGGTCTGACAGTTGGAAACTTCTATACAGTTTATTTCTTTATTCGAGAGTTAGCTGGTTTCTTTTCAATTCGTCTAGGAGGACACCCTCAGTTTGTCAGACCTTTGGTTCAACCTATGGGAGAAGCAGCTGCAGAGTCTCAATTAGGTAGAAAGTTAACAGAGGTTGAAGATGAGACAATAAAAGCGCGTGCGGCTGCGAATGAAAATTTTGGAAATTTCTTTGCTCAAAATACGTTTGTAGGTGCTGGGGGAGTCCTCTTGATAGGGGGAACATTAGATCAGTTAGGCTATGAAAGCAATTATGCAGGGATTGCTTCTACATCTATTATTGTTGCTGTTATAACACTTATTGTAGTAGGGATTTACAATTATTTATTTGATAAAAAATTGATATCAAAAAAGACTAGGGGAGGAGAACAAAAATGACAGAGTTGGCAAAGCAACTATTAGAGTTGACCTATATTGTGATTGGTTGTCAATTTCTCCATACAGCCTATTGTAGTTATAAAGATAAAACAAACCCAGTTCGACTTGGGACATCTGCATTTTGGACTCTATTGTCTATTACGTTTATAGGTGGTTCCTATATGCCAAATATGAGTATTGGTATTATTGTAATCCTATTATCGCTGCTAACATTGTTTAAGCAAGTCCGTATCGGAACCTTGCCATCCTTAGATGAAATGAAAGCCAATATTGAATCTAACAGGTTGAAAAATAAAATTTTTATTCCAGTTATGCTGATGGCAATACTTGCGTTGGTCTTAGCGCAAATGATTCCAGAATTTAGCAAGATTTCGATTAGCCTTGCCGCCTTGTTTGCTACAATTTCTGTTCTTGTGATTACCAATAGTCACCCTAAGAGTCTGTTATCAGAAAATAATCGAATGACTCAGCAAGTTTCAACAAGTGGGATTGTTCCTCAATTATTAGGGGCTTTGGGGGCTATTTTTACTGTAGCAGGTGTTGGTGATGTTATCTCTCATCTGATTAGCGGTATTGTTCCTTCAGATAGTCGCTTTATAGGAGTTTTGGCCTATGTTCTTGGAATGGTTCTATTCACAATGATTATGGGAAATGCTTTTGCAGCATTCACCGTTATTACAGCAGGTGTTGGAGTTCCCTTTGTATTTGCTCTGGGAGCTAATCCAATTGTGGCTGGTGCTCTTGCCATGACAGCAGGTTATTGTGGGACCTTATTGACCCCAATGGCTGCTAATTTTAACGCTCTACCAGCAGCACTGATGGATATGAAAGATCAGAATGGTGTTATAAAGGCTCAAGCAGGTGTTGCTCTAGTAATGATTGTTATTCACATATTCTTAATGTACTTTCTCGCATTTTAGTAAAGGAAAATAAAATGAAAATATTGGTTACAGGTTTTAATCCTTTTGGAGGTGAAAAGATTAATCCAGCTTTGGAGGCTGTAAAATTATTACCATCTGAGATTAATGGGGCCGAAGTTCGCTGGGTAGAAATTCCAACGGTTTTTTATAAGTCGTCAGAAGTTTTAGAGGCAGAAATATTACGATATCAACCAGATGCTGTACTTTGTATTGGACAAGCAGGCGGCAGGACAGGTTTAACACCTGAACGAGTGGCTATTAATCAAGATGATGCTCGCATACCTGATAACGAAGGCAATCAACCAATTGATACACCGATTCGTATTGATGGAGCATCGGCCTATTTTAGTAGTTTACCTATCAAAGCGATGGTACAAGCTATTAAAAAACAGGGACTTCCAGCAGTTGTATCCAATAGTGCAGGAACCTTTGTTTGCAATCATTTGATGTACCAAGCTCTTTATTTAGTGGATAAAAAATTCCCTAATATGAGAGCAGGTTTCATGCATATTCCATATATGATGGAACAAGTAGTAAATAAGCCGAATACTGCAGGAATGAGTCTATGTGATATTGTAAGAGGCATAGAGGTAGCTATTGAAGCTATTGTAGACTACAAAGATAAGGATTTGCAGTTAGTAGGTGGTGAGACTCACTGATAATCTAAAAAGGATAGTCACTTATGCTTGTTTACTAACTATTAGCTATGCTAAATCGATTAAGGTTGTTTACATAAAACTCTATATCAGACAAGCCTGATATAGAGTTTTTTCTTGCTAGTTTTAGGATTTTCTTGTACAATAGAAAAAGTGAAGAGAGGTATGAAATGAGTAAGAAAGATAAAAAAATCGAAATTCAAGTAGCAGATGCCAAAGTTAATGTAGGAAAAGACAGTTTTGAAGGCTATACCTTGATCATTGGTAAAAAAGTTATCGGAGAAATTGCCGAATTAGAGGGACAATTTGCCATCATAAAGAATGGGAATGTCGATAGTTTTTATAAAAAATTGGAAAAAGCTGTGGAAATTTTGATTGAAAATTATAATTTAGCAAAATAAGTCTTGTTTTTTTGAAATTTTCATGATATAATAGTCCATGTTGATTGTAGGAGAGATAGCGAAGAGGCTAAACGCGGCGGACTGTAAATCCGCTCCTTCGGGTTCGGGGGTTCGAATCCCTCTCTCTCCATTTCATCAATGGGGTATAGCCAAGCGGTAAGGCAAGGGACTTTGACTCCCTCATGCGTTGGTTCGAATCCAGCTACCCCAGTTCTTAGGTAATAATCAAGATAAAAAGCAAAATATCTTAGGGTATTTTATTTTTATAATTGAAAGACGTGAATGATATGAACATGTCCTTGCGGGTGCTTAGGAAAAAAATTATAAGTATGTCAAGTTTAAGAAAAACTTGATTGTTGGAGGATTTTTTAGATGAACGAATTTGAAGATTTGCTAAATAGCGTTAGCCAAGTTGAGACTGGTGATGTTGTTAGTGCTGAAGTATTGACAGTTGATGCGACTCAAGCTAACGTTGCAATCTCTGGAACTGGTGTTGAAGGTGTCTTGACTCTTCGCGAATTGACAAACGATCGCGATGCAGATATCAATGACTTTGTTAAAGTAGGAGAAGTATTGGATGTTCTTGTACTTCGTCAAGTAGTTGGTAAAGATACTGATACAGTTACATACCTTGTATCTAAAAAACGCCTTGAAGCTCGCAAAGCATGGGACAAACTTGTTGGTCGCGAAGAAGAAGTTGTTACTGTTAAAGGAACTCGTGCCGTTAAAGGTGGACTTTCAGTAGAATTTGAAGGTGTTCGTGGATTTATCCCAGCTTCAATGTTGGATACTCGTTTCGTACGTAACACTGAGCGTTTTGTAGGTCAAGAATTTGACGCTAAAATCAAAGAAGTTGATGCTAAAGAAAACCGCTTCATCCTTTCACGTCGTGAAGTTGTTGAAGCAGCTACAGCAGCAGCTCGCGCTGAAGTATTTGGTAAATTTGCTGTTGGTGATGTTGTAACTGGTAAAGTTGCTCGTATCACAAGTTTCGGTGCTTTCATCGACCTTGGTGGTGTTGACGGATTGGTTCACTTGACTGAATTGTCACATGAACGTAACGTTTCACCAAAATCAGTTGTAACTGTTGGTGAAGAAATTGAAGTGAAAATCCTTGATCTTAACGAAGAAGAAGGACGTGTATCACTTTCACTTAAAGCAACAGTACCAGGACCATGGGATGGTGTTGAGCAAAAATTGGCTAAAGGTGATGTAGTAGAAGGAACAGTTAAACGTTTGACTGACTTCGGTGCATTTGTTGAAGTATTGCCAGGTATCGATGGACTTGTTCACGTATCACAAATTTCACACAAACGTATTGAAAATCCAAAAGAAGCTCTTAAAGTTGGTCAAGAAGTTCAAGTTAAAGTTCTTGAAGTTAACGCAGATGCAGAGCGTGTATCACTTTCTATTAAAGCTCTTGAAGAACGTCCAGCTCAAGAAGAAGGACAAAAAGAAGAAAAACGTGCTGCTCGTCCACGTCGTCCAAGACGTCAAGAGAAGCGTGATTTCGAACTTCCAGAAACACAAACAGGATTTTCAATGGCTGATTTGTTTGGTGATATCGAACTTTAATCAAATTGAAAATTCACAAAATCCTTTGTTTACTAAACAAGGGATTTTTTCTTTTGTCTCTGCTCCTTTTTTGATATAATAGTTCTATGTTAAAATCAGAAAAACAATCACGTTATCAAATGTTAAATGAAGAATTGTCCTTCCTATTGGAAGGCGAAACCAATGTTTTGGCTAATCTTTCCAACGCCAGTGCTCTCATAAAATCACGTTTTCCTAATACCGTATTTGCAGGCTTTTATCTGTTCGATGGAAAGGAATTGGTTTTAGGTCCCTTCCAAGGAGGTGTTTCCTGCATCCGTATTGCACTAGGTAAGGGTGTTTGTGGTGAGGCAGCTCACTTTCAGGAAACAGTCCTGGTTGGTGATGTAAGGACCTATCCCAACTATATTTCTTGTGATAGTCTAGCTAAAAGTGAAATTGTGGTGCCGATGATGAAGAATGGCCAACTACTTGGAGTTCTGGATCTGGATTCTTCAGAGATTGATGATTACGATGCAATGGATCGAGATTATTTGGAACAATTTGTCGCTATTTTGCTTGAAAAGACAGAATGGGACTTTACAATGTTTGGGGAAAAATCTTAATGTATCAAGCACTTTATCGAAAATATAGAAGTCAAAACTTCTCCCAGTTGGTTGGTCAAGAAGTTGTGGCTAAGACTCTTAAACAAGCAGTGGAACAAGAAAAAATAAGTCATGCTTATCTTTTTTCTGGTCCACGTGGAACGGGAAAAACCAGTGTAGCTAAGATTTTTGCTAAGGCTATGAACTGTCCCAATCAAGTGGGTGGTGAACCTTGTAATAACTGCTATATTTGTCAGGCAGTGACGGACGGTAGTTTAGAAGATGTCATTGAAATGGATGCGGCCTCTAATAATGGGGTGGATGAAATTCGTGAAATTCGTGATAAATCTACCTACGCCCCTAGTCTTGCTCGTTATAAGGTTTATATCATAGATGAGGTTCACATGCTGTCTACAGGGGCTTTTAATGCCCTCCTAAAGACGCTGGAAGAGCCAACACAGAATGTAGTCTTTATTTTGGCCACTACTGAATTGCACAAGATTCCTGCTACTATTTTATCCCGTGTGCAACGTTTTGAGTTTAAATCAATTAAGACACAGGATATTAAGGAACATATCCACTATATCTTAGAAAAAGAAAATATCAGTTCTGAACCAGAGGCTGTGGAAATCATTGCCAGACGAGCGGAAGGTGGAATGCGGGACGCCTTGTCTATTTTGGATCAAGCCCTGAGTTTGACACAGGGAAATGAATTGACGACTGCCATCTCTGAAGAAATTACTGGCACCATTAGCCTATCAGCCTTGGATGATTATGTGGCTGCCTTGTCTCAACAGGATGTTCCCAAAGCTTTGTCTTGCTTAAGTCTTCTTTTTGATAATGGTAAGAGCATGACCCGTTTTGTGACCGACCTTTTGCACTATTTAAGAGACTTGTTAATTGTTCAAACAGGGGGAGAAAATACTCATCATAGTCCAGTCTTTGTAGAAAATTTGGCACTTCCTCAGGAAAATCTGTTTGAAATGATTCGCTTAGCGACAGTGAGTTTAGCAGATATTAAGTCTAGTTTGCAGCCCAAGATTTATGCTGAGATGATGACCATCCGTTTAGCAGAGATTAAGCCTGAACTAGCTCTTTCTGGGGCAGTTGAACATGAAATTGCTACGCTGAGACAGGAAGTGACACGTCTCAAACAAGAACTCGCAAATGTGGGAACTGTATCCAAGCCAACAAGTCCAGCTCCTAGTCGTCCAGCTACGGGCAAAACAGTCTATCGTGTAGATCGCAATAAAGTTCAATCTATCTTACAAGAGGCTGTCGAAAATCCTGATTTGGCACGTCAAAACCTGATTCGCTTGCAGAATGCCTGGGGAGAGGTAATTGAAAGTCTAGGTGGGCCGGATAAGGCTTTGCTGGTTGGTTCTCAACCGGTTGCGGCCAATGAACACCATGCAATTCTTGCTTTTGAGTCTAACTTTAATGCTGGTCAAACCATGAAACGGGACAATCTCAACACTATGTTTGGCAACATCCTCAGTCAGGCAGCAGGTTTTTCACCTGAGATTTTAGCTATTTCCATGGAGGAATGGAAAGAAGTTCGCGCAGCCTTTTCAGCCAAAGCCAAATCTTCTCAAACTGAAAAAGAAGCAGAAGAAAGCCTGATTCCAGAAGGATTTGAATTTTTGGCTGATAAAGTGAAGGTAGAGGAAGACTAAAGAAAGAATTCATGATACAATAAGTTTATGAATAAACAACAATTTATTATTATGGCGCTGTTTACAGCTGCTGAGACCTATTTTTTCAATGAAGCTTGGATGACTGGTCGCTATATTATGGCAGCCTTTTGGGCAATTTTACTCTTCAGAAATTTCCGAGTCAGTTATGTGATGGGCAAAATCGTTGATGTCATCGATCAGCATTTTAATAGGAAAGACTAGCCCTTAGCTTCCAGACAAAATCAAAGCCTTTTAGGCTTTTTTTTGTTATACTAGAAAAGTATATTTATAGACCTTTTATACTCTTCGAAAATCTCTTCAAACCACGTCAGCTTTATCTGCAACCTCAAAGCGGTGCTTTGAGCAACCTGCGGCTAGCCTCCTAGTTTGCTCTTTGATTTTCATTGAGTATTACCGTACTTTCTAGGGAAATCAAGTATGTTTCTAGTAAGCACTGTAAAGGTCTTGAAAAAGAAAGGAACTATCATGTCAGTATTAGAAATCAAAGATCTTCACGTTGAGATTGAAGGAAAAGAAATTTTAAAAGGGGTGAACCTGACCCTGAAAACAGGAGAAATTGCCGCTATCATGGGACCAAATGGTACAGGTAAATCGACTCTTTCTGCCGCTATCATGGGAAATCCAAACTATGAAGTAACCAAAGGTGAAGTTTTGTTTGATGGCGTAAACATCCTTGAGTTGGAAGTAGATGAGCGTGCGCGTATGGGACTTTTCCTTGCTATGCAATACCCATCAGAAATTCCTGGTATTACTAACGCTGAGTTTCTTCGTGCCGCTATGAATGCTGGTAAAGAAGATGATGAGAAGATTTCAGTTCGTGAGTTTATCACTAAGTTGGACGAGAAAATGGAATTGCTCAACATGAAAGAAGAAATGGCAGAGCGTTACCTCAACGAAGGCTTCTCTGGTGGTGAGAAAAAACGTAATGAAATTCTTCAACTTTTGATGTTGGAACCAACTTTTGCCCTTTTGGATGAGATTGACTCTGGTCTTGATATTGACGCTCTTAAAGTTGTTTCTAAAGGTGTGAATGCCATGCGTGGTGAAGGTTTTGGTGCTATGATCATCACTCACTACCAACGTCTTTTGAACTATATCACACCAGACGTGGTACACGTGATGATGGAAGGTCGTGTTGTCCTTTCTGGTGGTCCAGAATTGGCTGCGCGTTTGGAACGTGAAGGATACGCAAAACTAGCTGAAGAACTTGGCTACGACTACAAGGAAGAATTGTAATTCCCTCGTATCTTTTAGGAGAAGTAAATGACTAAAGAAAATATTAAACTTTTTTCAGAAATGCACGCTGAACCAAGCTGGTTGGCTGACCTCCGTCAAAAAGCTTTTGATAAGATTGAGAGTCTAGAATTACCAGTTATTGAGCGTGTCAAATTCCACCGTTGGAATCTGGGGGATGGGACGATTACAGAAAGCGAGCCATCAGCAAATGTTCCAGATTTCACTGCACTAGATAACCACTTGAAGTTGGTGCAAGTAGGAACGCAAACTGTTTTTGAGCAAATTCCAGTTGAGTTGGCTGAACAGGGTATCATCTTTACAGACTTCCACTCAGCTTTAGAAGAAATTCCAGAGCTTGTTGAGGAATTCTTCATGTCATCTGTCAAGTATGACGATGATAAGTTGGCAGCCTACCATACAGCTTATTTCAATAGTGGTGCTGTTCTCTACATTCCTGATAATGTTGAGATTAAAGAACCAATCGAAGGAATTTTCTACCAAGACAGCGATAGTGATGTGCCGTTTAACAAGCATATTATGATTATCGCTGGTAAAAACTCTAAGATTAGTTATCTGGAGCGTTTAGAGTCACGCGGTGAAGGAAGTGCCAAAGCAACTGCCAATATCACAGTGGAAGTGATTGCACGTTCTGGTGCGCAAGTCAAGTTTGCTGCGATCGACCGTCTAGGTGAAAACGTCACTGCTTACATTAGTCGTCGTGGTAAACTAGGCAACGATGCAAGCATTGACTGGGCTATCGGTGTCATGAACGAAGGAAATGTCGTTGCGGATTTTGATAGTGACTTGATTGGTAACGGTAGCCATGCTGACCTGAAAGTTGTAGCTCTTTCAAGTGGCCGTCAGGTGCAAGGGATTGATACTCGTGTAACAAACTATGGTTGCAACTCAATCGGAAATATCCTGCAACATGGGGTTATTCTTGAAAAAGCAACTTTAACTTTCAATGGTATTGGCCACATTATCAAGGGTGCCAAGGGAGCAGATGCGCAACAAGAGAGCCGTGTTCTCATGCTTTCAGACCAAGCGCGTTCAGATGCCAATCCAATTCTTTTGATTGATGAAAATGACGTCACTGCTGGTCACGCGGCTTCTATCGGGCAAGTAGATCCAGAAGACATGTACTATCTCATGAGCCGTGGCTTGGATAAGGCAACTGCAGAACGCTTGGTTGTTCGTGGTTTCCTTGGATCCGTTATCGTTGAGATTCCAGTCAAGGAAGTTCGTGATGAAATGATTGCGACTATCGAAGAAAAATTGTCAAAACGCTAAGGGGAAGCCTATGTTAGATGTAGAAGCGATTCGCAAGGATTTTCCAATTTTAGACCAGATTGTCAACGATGAACCGTTGGTCTATCTGGACAATGCTGCGACGACACAAAAACCACTAGCAGTTCTGGAAACAATTAACCGCTATTATGAGAACGACAATGCCAATGTTCACCGTGGTGTTCATACCTTGGCAGAAAGGGCGACAGCTTCTTATGAGGCGGCTCGTGAAACCATTCGTAAGTTTATCAATGCAGACTCTACAAAGGAAGTTCTCTTTACCAGAGGAACGACAACCAGTCTGAACTGGGTAGCGCGTTATGCTGAGGAAGTCTTGACTGAGGGAGACCAGGTCTTGATTTCAGTAATGGAACACCATTCTAATATCATTCCATGGCAGGAAGCTTGTCGAAAGACTGGAGCAGAGCTTGTCTATGTCTGTCTTAAAGATGGTGCCTTGGATATGGAGGATTTGCGAGCTAAATTGACTGATAAGGTTAAATTTGTTTCCCTAGCTCATGCCTCCAATGTTCTTGGTGTGGTCAATCCGATCAAGGAAATCACTCAATTAGCCCACCAAGTTGGGGCAATCATGGTAGTGGATGGTGCTCAATCTACACCTCATATGAAGATTGATGTCCAGGACTTGGATGTGGACTTCTTTGCCTTTTCAGGTCACAAGATGGCTGGTCCGACTGGTATCGGTGTTCTTTATGGCAAAGAAAAGTATCTGGAGCAAATGTCACCAGTAGAATTTGGTGGTGAGATGATTGATTTCGTCTATGAGCAATCTGCTAGTTGGAAGGAATTACCTTGGAAATTTGAGGCTGGAACTCCTAACATGGCTGGTGCAATCGGACTTGCTGCTGCAGTGGATTATCTGGAAACGATTGGTATGGATGCCATTGAAGCCCATGAACAGGAATTGATCGCATACGTCTATCCAAAACTGCAGGCGATTGAAGGACTGACCATTTATGGTTCACAGGACTTGGCTCAACGTTCAGGTGTCATTGCTTTTAACCTAGGCGACCTTCATCCTCACGACCTTGCGACTGCTTTGGATTATGAAGGAGTAGCAGTTCGTGCGGGTCACCACTGTGCGCAACCCTTGCTCCAGTATTTGGATGTCCCAGCAACAGCTCGCGCTAGCTTTTATATCTACAATACCAAGGCAGATTGCGACAAGCTAGTCGATGCCTTACAAAAGACAAAGGAGTTTTTCAATGGCACTTTCTAAACTAGATAGCCTTTATATGGCAGTGGTAGCGGACCATTCGAAAAATCCACATCACCAAGGGAAGCTGGAAGATGCTGAACAAATCAGTCTCAACAATCCAACCTGTGGCGATGTCATCAACCTCTCTGTCAAGTTTGATGCAGATGATCGTTTGGAGGATATCGCTTTTCTAAATTCAGGTTGTACCATCTCAACTGCATCTGCTAGCATGATGACAGATGCAGTTTTAGGAAAAACCAAGCAAGAAATCTTAGAACTTGCGACCATTTTTTCTGAAATGGTTCAAGGGCAAAAAGATGACAGACAAGATAGTCTTGGAGATGCAGCCTTCTTGTCAGGTGTTGCCAAATTTCCTCAACGAATCAAGTGTGCAACCCTAGCTTGGAACGCCCTGAAGAAAACAATTGAAAATCAAGAAAATCAGTAAGGCAAGCTTCTTTTGTCTTATGAATCAGTAGAAATGAAGAATGAAAGAAAGGATATTATGGCTGAAGAAAGAGTAGAACCAAAACCAATTGACCTTGGTGAATATAAATTTGGTTTCCATGATGATGTAGAGCCTGTCCTATCGACAGGAAAAGGATTGAATGAAGATGTCATTCGTGAACTATCAGCTGCTAAGGGAGAACCTGAGTGGATGTTAGAATTTCGTTTGAAGTCTTATGAAACCTTCAAAAAAATGCCCATGCAAACTTGGGGAGCAGACTTGTCAGAGATTGACTTTGATGACTTGATTTATTATCAAAAACCATCTGATAAGCCAGCTCGTTCATGGGATGAGGTTCCTGAAAAAATTAAAGAAACCTTTGAACGTATCGGAATTCCGGAAGCTGAGCGTGCTTATTTAGCTGGTGCCTCTGCCCAGTACGAGTCAGAAGTAGTTTACCACAACATGAAGGAAGAGTTTGAGAAGTTAGGTATCATCTTTACAGATACGGATTCTGCTCTCAAAGAATACCCAGACTTGTTTAAACAATACTTCGCTAAGTTGGTACCGCCGACAGATAACAAGTTGGCTGCCCTTAACTCAGCAGTATGGTCAGGTGGAACCTTTATCTACGTACCAAAAGGGGTCAAGGTAGATATTCCACTTCAAACCTACTTCCGTATCAATAACGAAAATACTGGTCAGTTTGAACGTACTTTGATTATCGTTGATGAAGGAGCAAGTGTCCACTACGTAGAGGGCTGTACAGCACCAACTTATTCAAGTAACAGCTTGCATGCGGCCATCGTAGAAATCTTTTCCTTAAAAGGAGCTTATATGCGTTATACAACCATTCAAAACTGGTCTGACAACGTCTATAACTTGGTAACGAAACGTGCCAAAGCCTTGAAAGATGCGACTGTTGAGTGGATTGATGGAAACTTGGGTGCCAAAACAACCATGAAATACCCATCTGTTTGCCTAGATGGAGAAGGGGCGCGTGGTACTATGCTTTCTATTGCCTTTGCTAATGCAGGGCAACACCAGGACACTGGTGCCAAGATGATTCACAATGCTCCACATACCAGTTCGTCTATCGTGTCTAAATCCATCGCTAAAGGCGGAGGAAAGGTTGACTACCGTGGTCAAGTAACCTTTAACAAGAACTCTAAGAAATCTGTTTCTCACATTGAATGTGATACCATTATCATGGATGACTTGTCGGCATCAGATACTATTCCATTTAATGAAATCCACAACTCGCAAGTTGCTTTGGAACACGAAGCTAAGGTTTCTAAGATTTCAGAAGAACAATTGTATTACCTCATGAGTCGTGGATTGTCAGAATCAGAAGCGACAGAAATGATTGTTATGGGATTTGTGGAGCCCTTCACAAAAGAGCTTCCAATGGAGTATGCTGTTGAGCTGAACCGTTTGATTAGCTATGAGATGGAAGGGTCAGTTGGGTAAAATTTGATTTTAGATATACTCAAAATCAAGGACTTTGATTTTCATTGAGCATTAGATCTACTCAAAATCAAGAACTTTGAAGATGAATTTGTAATAAAAAAAAATCGCGGTTTAAATCGCGATTTTTTTATAATTTCTCGTTAACAAAGCGGACAAACTGATTCCACCAAACTTTTAAGAAGAAGGCTTTTTCCATTTTCTTGTCTGCAACCATTTCGAAACTAGGGCGCTCTGTGGTGATGTAACCTTGACCAATCAAGTCCTTGTCTTCGTAAGTCAAATGGCCAACCACTGTTCCAGCTTCAAGTGGTGCTGGGATTGCTTTGGAATCAGGTGTGAATTGAATAGATTGAGAAGATTGATTCCCGATACGTTCAATTAGATAGATATCCTCTGGAGCCACTGCAGTGACCGTATCTTCTTTTCCATCTTGTACAGGGGCTTTGCTATCTTGATAGGCATCGCCTTGCTGAACGATTTTGCGAAGTGTAAATGTAGAAGAAATATAATCCATTAGGGAAGATGTAGCTGTAAAACGAGAGTAAGGATTATTGTCTTGATGATCTGCATTCAAAATAACAGTGATAACCCTCATGCCTTTTTCGACAGTAGTACCAACAAAAGACTCTCCAGCCTTATCTGTTGTTCCTGTTTTCAGTCCATCAAAACCACCACGGTAAGCAGGCATACCTTCTAACATGTAGTTGGTCGAAGTGATTGTCATTCCAGCAAAAGTAGAAGAAGGTTTTTTGGTGATTTCCAAGACTTGTGGGTATTTTTTGATGAGGTTACGAGCAACAATAGCAACATCATAAGCACTGAGCTTGTTTTCATCATCTTTTTTTGAGCCCGGGTAAATATTATCTCCTAGAGTCTCGTTGTTAAGACCAGTTGTATTGACAACAGTAGCATCTTTGATTCCCCATTCCAAGAGTTTTGCTCGCATCATATCAACGAAGTTTTTTTCTGAGCCAGCAATTTTCTCAGCTAGGGCAATAGCGGCGCTGTTGGCACTAGATACCAGAGTTGCTTCAAGCAACTCTTCGACAGTATAATTACGGGCCTCCATAGGAACATTACTGGCTTCAGAATTTGTCGTCAATTGATAAGGATAATCAGAAATATCTACAGGAGTGGAGAGGGTAATACTTCCCTTTTCCAAAGCTTCATAGACCAGATAAACAGTAATCAATTTTGTTATGGAAGCAATTTCGACAGGTTGCGTTGCATCCTTCTCATAGAGAATTTTACCAGTATTTGCCTCAACAGCAATGGCATGTTTTGCAGCAATGGTAAAATCTTGAGCAGCAACAGTAGAAGCACCTCCTAAAAGGGAGACAGTTAATAAAGTTAACAATATTTTTTTCATAGTAGTCTTATTCTATCATAAAGAAAAAAAATATTCTTGCTTTAATAATTCATCCGTTAAGCTTTTTGAAAATATGGTAAAATAGAGTGAGGGAGGTAACTCATGTTTCGTAGAAATAAATTATTTTTTTGGACCACAGAAATTTTACTCTTAACCATCATCTTTTACCTATGGAGACAGATGGGGTCTTTGATTAACCCTTTTGTTAGCGTGCTTAATACAATTATGATTCCATTTTTATTAGGGGGCTTTCTTTATTATTTGACAAACCCTATTGTTACTTTCTTAAATAAAGTCTGTAAACTCAATCGTTTACTTGGTATTTTAATTACCTTGTGTGCTTTGGTCTGGGGAATGGTCATAGGTGTTGTCTATCTCTTACCTATTTTGATTAATCAGTTATCTAGCTTGATTATATCTAGTCAAACTATTTATAGTCGAGTACAAGACTTAATCATAGACTTATCTAATTATCCTGCGCTCCAGAATTTGGATGTAGAAGCTACAATTCAGCAGTTAAACTTATCCTATGTTGATATTCTTCAAAAGATCCTAAATAGCGTATCAAATAGTGTGGGGAGCGTCTTGTCAGCTCTTATCAGTACTGTTTTGATTTTGATTATGACTCCAGTTTTTTTGGTTTATTTCTTATTAGATGGACATAAATTCTTGCCCATGCTTGAAAGAACGGTTCTAAAGAGGGATCGCTTGCATATCGCAGGTCTCTTAAAGAATTTAAATGCGACGATTGCTCGCTATATTAGTGGAGTTTCGATTGACGCAATCATTATAGGTTGTTTAGCTTATATTGGCTATAGTATTATTGGTTTAAAATATGCTTTAGTTTTTGCTATTTTTTCTGGTGTAGCCAATTTAATTCCTTATGTGGGGCCAAGTATTGGTTTGATTCCTATGATTATTGCAAATATATTCACTAATCCCCATAGAATGCTGATTGCAGTGATTTATATGCTTGTTGTTCAGCAGGTAGATGGCAATATCTTATATCCTCGAATCGTAGGAAGTGTTATGAAGGTTCATCCAATCACGATTTTAGTTTTACTTTTGTTGTCAAGCAATATCTATGGTGTAGTTGGAATGATTGTCGCAGTGCCAACCTATTCTATCTTAAAAGAAATTTCTAAGTTCTTATCCCGTTTGTATGAAAATCATAAAATAATGAAAGAACGAGAAAGAGAATTAGCTAAGTAAAAGTCAGGAGACCCCTGATTTTTCTTTACTGGAAGTGGCCTTTAGATTAGAAGATTGAAAATAAGTTAAAGTCCTAAACTAATTTTCACAGCTAAGAATAGTAGAAGTTAATCTGGTAAAAATCGAAAAAACCAGTGGAATTCCGTGTCAGGATAAGTTCCACTGGTTTTCATAGTCTATTAAAGTTCGAATGAAACCTATTTATAGTAGATTGAAACTAGAATAGT
>NZ_VMMQ01000049.1:0-4756 GCF_013277295.1 Streptococcus sp. 477 | reverse complement strand
AGCTGTGATAGCTGTGATATTATAGTTACTTGAGGCTTAAGGGTGACCTCGTATCATCTCCTATCATTTACTCACTAGTAAGAATCACGGTGCTGTTTCTAGCTTCACTCTCTGAAAGAGTGGGAGTTGGGAAACTTATTTTTTATTATATCATTAGTCTTCTTAAGGAGGTAACATGGAAGATAAATCGAATTCACTCAGTAGGGTAAAGCGCCATCAACGCGAAAAAGTCTTGCGCTTCTCTATTCGTAAATATAGCTTTGGTGCAGCTTCTGTTGCGGTTGCGGCTCTTATGTTTATGGGGGCCAATGTCGTGAGTGCAGATAGCCCAAGCCAAAACACGTCGTCATCGACTACTGGTCTAGCTAGCCCGAAAGATGGGGAGCAGTCGTCTGAAGCAGGGCAGGCAAGGGATGAAAATCAAGCTGAAGTAGCCAGTGAGCCTTCAGCAAATAAAGAAGCTCAACCTGCTGAAGAGAAAGCTGCTACAGTTGATAGCAGCCGTTTGAGCAAGCTAGTGGAAGAGGTAAGTGCTCTGCTTTCTACCGACTCGAAGCACGATCCTTCAGTTGTAAGTCCTATTAAGGAGCGACTTCAAAAAGGGCAAGAATTATTAGCTCGTGCTGATGCAGGTCAAGGGGAGCTTGACAGTCTTGCTGAGAAGTTGGAAAAAGACTTGGCAGTCTTATCAAGTTCTTCTAAAGAAGAAAGTCAGCCGCAGGGAAGTGAATCAGCGGATAAAAATGCCTCTTCTGAAAGGAGCGACCATAAGGAGGAGGGGTCAGACAGGGCTGCTTCTGCATCTGGAGCAGAAGATAAACCTAAGAGATCTAGAAGATCTAAGAGGGCTCTGGAATCTATCCCGGGTACTGTTAACGAAGGTGCTTTGTCTGATGTCAGATACTTTGCTTCTGTTGACCCATCTACTAACGAAGGTAAAAATACAAGAAATAATGATGAAGATTTTACTAGGGATAAGACAGTAATCCGTGCAAGATATCAGGAAGACAATGAAGGTAAATGGATGGTCTACGATGTCTTCTTCAATAACGATGGAAATAGAATGACAAATCATTCGTATCAGCAACAGTATTATTTCCAAGCTCCTTTTAACATCATGGATTCTTCTAACACAGTAAAAGACTTGAGTTTCACACGATACCAGAAACAAGGTGGAAGAAGGCTTTCTGATGGGAATGCCGGATTTCAACAATATGGAAACACAGCCCGAATTGATAATCCGTGGGTACAACACTATAATATTTTTAACAATGATGGTAGAACTTTCTATGACCCGTCTTCTGGAGTAACTAGAGATTCTCAGAGATGGGCTGTATTTAAGAATAACAGATACGATTCTTTCCTAAATACTCTTACAAAAAATACAGAAGGTAAGTATCCAGGAGCATCGTACTATTTGGGAATCGTAGCTGCAAATGAAAGTGCTCCTTATGCTGTTCATATGCATGCGAAGATTAAACTTAAAAACTCTGTGACTGCTGATGAGGCAATGAGATACGGTCGTGTTTATGCAGCTACAACAACTTTCGGAACAACTACTCATCAGTCATATATTATGGGAGCAGGAGGTGCCAGACTGCAGACGACCACAGACGCAGAAACCTACCCTATCAAAGGTAGTTCACATACCAAAACGGTGGGAGATAGTCTTCCAAATACAGATAACCCTGTAGCTGATAAGTATGTCACTTCAAAAAGTGGTAAAAACTTCCCATCAGGAATGAATTGGAACTGGCAAGATGATCGTAAACCAAGTACAGATCAAGCTGGAGTCTTTACTTATAAAGTAATCGCTACCTACAAAGATGGTTCATCATCAGAAAATACCAACTCAGGTTCAGATGGAACAGTTACATTAAACGTTAAACCTAAAAAACCGACTATTACAACAAGTTTAGAGAACAAAAAAGGCTTAACAAATCAACAAATTACGGTTAATGTTGGAAGTGGAGTGCCAAAGGGTTCAACAGTTAAGCTTTACGATGGTGATAGAGTTATTGGAACTGGAACAACTAATGGAGAGACTGCAACCGTTACAGTTACAGAAGCTCTACCAGGAAACTCTATTACAGCTGAAACCATTGTTAACAATGGTGGAGAGGTGAAGTCAGAACGAAGTGACGCTGTAACACCGACAGAAGCACCAGACACACAAGCCCCAACCTTGACCATCACACCAGCAAGCCAAACGGTAACAGAAGGTGAATGGGTAACATTTACAGTTACAGCAACAGATGATAAGAAGGCTAAGCTGGATGTTAGTGATTTTATAACCCAACCAAAATATAGTAACAGGCTTACTACAGCGCAAGCATTTGTAGAATCACAAGGAAGTACAGATACTAAACAAATCAGAAAAATCACCCTTAAAGCCCTACCAGAAGATGTTGGTAAAACACATACATTTACCTTCAAGGCTACTGATGAAGCAGGTAATAAAGCAAATCCGGTAACATTTACTTTCACTGTCACAGCTGGGGATAAGACGGGGCCAACCATTACAGCAGCAGATGCTACAGTAACTAAAAACGAACCAATTACTCCAATCCCTGTAACAGCTGTAGATAATACAGGTGGTGTTGGCTTGCGTGATAATAATCCAATAGAGGTAAGCAATTTACCACAAGGATTAAAATATGAAAATGGCAAGATTACAGGGACTACGAATGCTGCGACAGGATTCTATACTGTAAAAATTAAAGCATATGATAAAAATAATAATTCTTCAGAAAAAACAATAAGAATCACTGTTGAAGAGCAAGCTAGCAAATATAATCCGACAGGAGAAACATTAACAGTTCCGTATAACCATAACATTACGGATGATGAAGTGAAGGCAAAAGTACAAAACTTTGCTCCAGGAACTTTAACGGTACAAAGTAAACCGTCAACAAATACATCAGGTAATGTAGGAAATGCGGTAGTGAAAGTAACATACCCAGATGGTTCACATGATACAGTAAATATTCCAGTAGTTGTAGGACGTCCAAATAAAGATGATTACACACCGAAGTACAATGATGGTAGTGGTAAACCAGGAGCATCAGTAGACATCCCATTAACAGAAGCGAACGGAAAAACCATTCCATCAGGCACAACATACACAAGCTTAACACCAGGAGTAGTCACAGTAGATGACAAAGGAAAAGTAACCGTAACAATTCCAAAAGATAAAAAACCAGGTGATGAAATAACAGGAAAAGTTCTAGTAAGATATCCAGATGGATCAGAAGAAGAAGTCCCAGTCAAAGTAACGGTAACAAATCAAGATAAAGATGATTACACACCGAAATACGAAGATGGAAATGGCAAACCAGGAACTGAAGTGAAAATTCCATTAACAGAAGAGAATGGTAAAAAAATTCCAACAGGAACAACCTTCGAAAGTGGAACACCAGGAATCACAGTAGATAAAGATGGTAAAGTCACTGTCACAATTCCAGCAGATAAGAACCCAGGAGACAAGATTACCGGCAAAGTAACGGTAACCTATCCAGATGGCTCGAAAGAAGAAGTTCCAGTAACGGTTACAGTAGGTGAACAAGATAAAGATATCTACACACCGAAATACGAAGATGGAAATGGCAAACCAGGAACTAAGGTGGAAATTCCATTAACAGAAGAGAATGGTAAGAAAATTCCAACAGGAACAACCTTCGAAAGTGACCAACCAGGAGTTATCACAGTAGATAAAGATGGAAAAGTTACTGTCACAATTCCAAAAGAAGCTAAACCAGGAGACAAGATTACCGGCAAAGTAACGGTAACCTATCCAGATGGCTCGAAAGAAGAAGTTCCAGTCAAAGTAACGGTAACAACACCAGCTAAGGTAACACCAGCAACACCAGAAACTGAAAAACCAGGTAAGATTGAAATTACTCAACAACCAAATGGAAATGCGATTGTAACACCTAAGAAACCAGATGGCTCAACATACCCACGAGGAACTAAGGTAGAAATTCCAGGTGAAAATGGAACAACAATCACAGTCACAATTGGCGACAATGGTTCAGGTGAAGTGCCAAATGATAACCTTCCTAAGACAAAAGTTCCAGGTACAGGTAAAGTAACCGAACCGAACAAGAAACCATCACAACCAGTGGATGTAACAACACCAGCTCGTAAGACACCAACAGTAGAGTTGTCACAAGATCCTACTACAGGTGACGTTACAGTAACACCTAAGAAACCAGATGGCTCAACTTATCCAGAAGGAACAATCGTAGAACTTCCAGGTAAGGATGGTCGTCCAATTAAAGTGACGATTGGAGCAGATGGTTCAGCTAAGGTTCCAAATGATCAATTACCAGATACTACGGTTGTAGGTAATGCTAAGATTACAGAACCAGGTAAAGCAGCTGTGGAAGTTCCTAATGTAACAACACCAGCTAAGGTAACAGTCTCTACGGAACAGCCAAGTAAATCACATAATGTATTGCCAAATACAGGAACAGAATCAAATGCGACTCTTGCTTCTCTAGGACTTCTTGGTATGCTAAGTGGACTCGGATTTGCGTTTAGAAAGAAAAAAGAAGACTAAAATAAAAGTTTAGTCAAGCTGATATACATTCTTCTGTATTTTAAAAATGAGCCCTATTAATTCTGCTGATTATTTTAGGAATCGAGTACATTAGATAAAAAGCGAACAATTTTAGAATTGTTCGCTTTTTAAATGGCTCTTTGTCAACTGTAGTGTAACGTAAGTAACGTAGTAACGTAACCGCCCAATAACGAA
>NZ_VMMQ01000048.1:0-30933 GCF_013277295.1 Streptococcus sp. 477 | reverse complement strand
TCACGGGTGGTTATGACTTTTTACAGATAAGGAATTTTACATACAAATAATTGAACTTTGGTAAAATAAGACTATAATTAAGTTAGAAATGATAAAGCATAAAGCTAGAAAGGAGTTTACTGTATCAAATCTGTACAGTAAGATTAAAATCATGAAAAAGAAAACAATAGCAATTATACAATGTATTTTGTATCTCATAGCTCCTTATATAGCTCTTCAGTTGTGTAGTATTAACAGAAGTTTAATGGGTGAGTTCTTTATGATTTTCTTTATTCTGTTGACTATTTCATTCTGGTTTAGTATTTGGAAACTAGAAAAAGCACTAGCTAATGATTCTCAATAGAAACTCCAAAGACTTAGATCTGTTTTACTCAGGTCTAAGTCTTCTTTAAAAAGCTCTATATCATCTTTCCGAAAAACTATAATTTTCTTGAAAAATAAATAAGTCCATGCTATACTACTAATAGACTTATTTATGGAGAAAATACATGAAACGTGAGATTTTACTGGAACGAATCGACAAACTAAAACAAATCATGCCCTGGTATATTCTTGAATACTACCAATCTAAGCTTGCTGTTCCTTACAGTTTTACAACCTTGTACGAATACCTCAAGGAATATGATCGATTTTTCAGCTGGGTTTTGGAGTCTGGTATCTCAAACACTGATAAAATGTCTAATATTCCTTTATCTGTCTTGGAAAACATGTCAAAGAAAGATATGGAGGCTTTTATCCTTTATCTTCGAGAACGTCCTTTGCTGAATGCCAATACAAGCAAACAAGGTGTTTCTCAGACAACCATCAATCGGACCTTATCAGCGCTTTCCAGTCTTTACAAGTATCTGACCGAGGAGGTTGAAAACGACCAGGGCGAACCTTATTTCTATCGTAATGTAATGAAGAAAGTTTCAACAAAGAAAAAGAAAGAGACCCTTGCTGCCAGAGCTGAAAACATCAAGCAAAAACTCTTTTTAGGTGATGAAACAGAAGGTTTTCTAACTTATATTGACCAAGAGTACCCACAACAGCTTTCAAATCGAGCTCTCTCATCATTCAACAAAAATAAAGAACGAGATTTAGCCATTATTGCCCTTCTCTTGGCATCGGGTGTTCGCTTATCTGAAGCTGTTAATCTGGATTTAAGAGATCTCAATCTAAAAATGATGGTTATTGATGTCACTCGAAAAGGTGGCAAACGCGATTCGGTCAATGTTGCTGCCTTTGCTAAGCCTTATTTAGAGAATTATCTGGCCATTCGAAATCAACGCTATAAGACGGAAAAAACAGACACAGCCCTCTTTTTGACACTCTATAGAGGTGTTCCCAATCGTATTGACGCTTCCAGCGTTGAGAAAATGGTTGCTAAATACTCAGAGGACTTCAAAGTCCGTGTAACACCCCATAAACTGCGCCATACCCTAGCAACTAGGCTCTATGATGCTACTAAATCGCAAGTTTTGGTCAGTCACCAGCTAGGACATGCCAGTACACAAGTCACTGACCTCTATACCCATATCGTCAATGATGAACAAAAAAATGCCTTGGATAGTTTATAATTTTACGTAATATAACTTATGTAAAATATTTATCAAAAAAAGAAGCTGCTAAAAATAAGCAACTTCTTTTTCTTTATATCTGATCCCAGTAAAGTGGTGTGGAATATCAATTGTTTCTATATTTTTGAAGTTCTCATTTTCCTACTACTAATTTAACTATAGCAAAAATAATGCAGATAAGGATTGATATTTTTGCTTGTAGGAATTCTAAAAATCAAGCTTTTCTGGATTCAAATCTCTTCATAATCACAGTTAAACGCCAACGGTAGAGAGCCCCACTTACAATTAGACTAATAATCAAACCGATCCAGTAAGAATAAGCTCCAAAATCTGTTAGAGAGTCGAATACCATAGCTACCGGGAGTGTCACCCCCCAATAACCAACCAAACCAAGGTAAAAAGGAATAACGGTATCCTTATACCCCCGTAAAATTCCCTGAAGAGGTGCTGCAAAGGTATCTGCTAACTGGAAGAAAAGACTGTAAGTCAAAAAACGTGCTGTCAAATCGATAAATTCTGGGTTGTTACCATAAAGACTAGCCACACTTCCCCTAAAAATGTAAAGGAAGGATAAGGTGAAGACCGCAAAAATGAGGGCTGTCCATCTTCCTAGACCAATATAGGTTTTCGCATCATCAAATCGCTTGGCTCCCACTTCATAGGAAACGACAATAGCCATAGCAGATGAGATACTCATAGGAAAGGCGTACATGAGACTTGAAAAGTTCATAGCTGACTGGTGACTAGCGATAATCAAGGACGAGAACTTAGCCATAATCAAGCCAACCACGGAAAAGATAGCCACCTCAGCAAATACAGTCCCCCCAATAGGCAGACCTAAACGAACTCCTTCCTTGATTTTATCCATATTAAGCGGAATTCGTTTCTCAAGATGTAGAGCCTTGAGCTTCTCCTGTTTAAATAGAACCAGAACAGAAATCCCCAGCAAGACCCAGTAGGCCAAGGATGTTCCTAAACCAGCACCAGCACCTCCCAGTTCTGGAACACCAAAGGCCCCGTAAATCAAGAGATAGTTAAATCCACTATTGAGAGGAAGTAACAAAAGCATGAGGTACATGGACAGTTTGGTCAAGCCCAGCGAATCCAGCAAGGAACGAATGACACTAAAGAGCAACAAGGGGATAATCCCGATAGATAAAAACCAAAGATAGCGAACCGCTACTGCTGCCACTGGTGCTTCTAGTCCAATATGATTCAAGATTGGTGGTGCCAAGAAAAGCACCATCCCCAGCAAGACCACAGATAGACCCAAGGCTAGATAGATGAACTGGTAAAAATCAGATGCAACTTCTTCCTTTTTGCCTCGACCAAGATGATGACCAATGATGGGTACCAAGGCCGACACAATTCCTGTTAGAAAGGTAAAGAAAGGATTCCAGATACTGGTTGCCATAGACACACCAGCCAAGTCCATAGTATTGTATTGACCTGTCATTGCAGTGTCAACAAAAGAGGCAGAATAATTGGCAAATTGGTAGATCAGGATTGGGAAAAATATCTTTAAAAATAATACTAACTTCTCTCGTAAACACTTTGTCTTATACATACTTCTCTTTCTATTCTGATTTATCTAAACCAAAGAGTTTCAGACCATATTTTTTCAAACTTAGCGGAGGATTATTAGATTTTGAAGTAGTATGCCAACACGCACATGTACGACAATAATAGCTTCTAACTAAACCTCCATTATCATATTGAACCGCATGGTCAGCTTTTTCTTTAGTTTCATATTGAATTTTAGAACGATTAGCTGCGGGACAGTAAATTCCACTATTAGATTTTGCTTGTCTTTCCCTACGTTTTCGAAAATAATTCATATTCCAACTCCTATCAAGCTTGATAAACGATTTGTCCCTTACAGATGGTATATTTAACTTGCCCTTTTAAGGTTTCACCGATGAATGGTGAATTAGCTGCTTTGGAAGCAAAATGGGAGTCCACAAGGCGGTCAGCCTTGGCATCAAAAATAGTGATATCTGCTGGACCATTCTCAGCCAAGTAACCTGCTTCAAAGTTATAAAGTTTGGCTGGGTTGTAGGTCATCTTTTCAAGCAATTCCATCAAGGTCAATTCCCCAGCTTCTACCAAATAAGTTAAACCGAGGGAAAGAGATGTTTCCAAACCAGTCATACCAGATGGCGCTTTGGTAATATCCTCAATGTTTTTCTCATCTGCATGATGAGGCGCATGGTCAGTTGCGATAACTGTGATGACGCCTGATTTGAGGCCTTCGATAACGGCACGACGGTCTGATTCCAAACGAAGTGGAGGATTCATCTTAGCATTGCTACCTTGTGTCAAAAGGAGCGATTCAGTCTTAGAAAAATGCTGTGGCGCTACTTCTGCTGTGACTTGCGCACCCAAACCTTGAGCAAACTCCACTACTTTAACACTTTCTTCCTTAGACAAATGCTGGATGTGAACATGGGCCTTAGTTGCATAGGCAATCATGACATCACGCGCCATCATAGCATACTCAGCCACCCCAGTCGCACCGCAGATATGGAAATGTTCTTTAGCGATATTTTCATTAAAGCCAAGAATCCCATTCAAACCTGGATCTTCCTCATGAAGACTAATAAAGGTATTAAGCTTTTTAGCTTCTTCCATAGCTTCCTTGACAACTTTACTGCTTTCAAGCGGAATACCGTCGTCTGAGAAACCAACCGCACCAGCTGCTAAAAGTGCCTGAAAGTCTGTCAAATCTTGGCCATTAAAGTTTTTAGTAATGGTCGCAACCGTCTTAACATTAATCTTTTCTTTGGCAGCTGAATCCAGAACTTCTTTTAAAGTCTCTACATCCGAGATAGTTGGACTGGTATTAGCCATCATAACAACCGTTGTAAAACCACCTGCAGCGGCTGCTAGGGCACCAGTATGAATGTCTTCTTTATGAGTTTGACCAGGTTCACGGAAATGAACGTGAATGTCAACCAAGCCAGGAGCAACTACTAGACCACTAGCATCAATCGTTTCTGCTCCTTCTTCCGTGATCTCAGACGCAATTTTGACAATTTTCCCATCTTGAACTAAAACATCACACACTTGATCCAAACTAGACTTGGGATCCATTACACGACCATTTTTGATTAGTAGCATATGCTTTCTCCTTTATTCATAGAAATCAACTTGGGTATCCAACAATTTATCCCCATCATAAACAAACTTGGCTGAAAAGAAGGGTTTATCCTCTAAAAGCCACTTAACAAAGATATGGTCACCTTCCCAAGTTGGCTTACTCAAAACCTCATCATAGGGAACCCATTCTAGCGTTCCCTCGTTGCAGTCAATCAAGTCACCCTCAAACTCTGTCACCTTAAAAACATAGGTGTACCAGTCTAAATCTGGTGTAAATTCAGGAAAAGTGATAACACCTTTTAGAACTGGCTTGGCTTTGAGTCCTGTTTCTTCAAGGATTTCACGCGCCGCGCATTCCTGAGGAGTCTCACCACGCTCTAGCTTGCCACCCACACCAATCCATTTCCCTTCATGGACATCATTGGGTTTCTTATTACGGTGGAGCATGAGCAGTTCTTTCCCGTTATCAATGTAGCAAATCGTCGCTAACTGAGGCATATTTTCTCCTTATCTAAGCCAATCGATTGGCTCTTGTCCAGTCTCTTTTAAAAATGCATTGGCCTTGGAAAAAGGGTTGGAACCCCAAAATCCTCTATAAACTGACAAAGGACTGGGATGGGCTGATTCAATAATCAAGTGGTTAGGATTGGTAACCAAGGTCTTCTTCTTGCGTGCATAAGCTCCCCAGAGTACAAAAACAACTGGTCTATCTAAATGATTAACCACCTGAATCACAGCATCCGTAAAAGGCTCCCATATCTGCCCAGCATGACCATTGGCCTGCCCAGCAGGAACCGTCAAGCAAGCATTGAGAAGCAAGACTCCTTGCTTAGCCCAAGCTGTCAAATCATGAGATTTCTTAACACCGATATCATCTGACAATTCTTTCAAGATATTTTGCAAGGATGGCGGAGCTGGGATAAAATCGGGTACAGAAAAACTCAAGCCTTGCGCTTGACCTGGACCGTGATAAGGATCTTGCCCTAGAATGACCACCTTAACTTCTTCAAGCGGTGTTGTCAAGAGAGCCTGAAAAACCTTTTCCTTGGGTGGATAAACAGTACCCTGAGCATAGACCTGCTCCATAAACTGATTGATTTTCCCGAAATAACCTTCAGGTAATTGCTCCTTAATCAAAGCATGCCAAGACGAGTGTTCCATAGCCAACTCCTTCGTTTTTACTGCCTCTATTATAGCAAAAAGTGGCTATGGAAACCACTTTTTACAGTTTATCTAAATAATCCAGCAAGTCTTGGTAAGAATGGACTTCATAAGTCGGCTGGGCTTGTGTATGATTTTCGAGGCCATGAGGGTTGTACCAGATAGTGGCAATCCCCGCATTATTACCACCTTGAATGTCGGCGGTTAGGGAGTCTCCAATCATCAGCGTCTTTTCTTTGCTAAAACCTGCAATCTGCTGACCGATTTTTTCATAAAAGAGGGAATCAGGCTTTTGTGTTTGCAATCGCTCAGAGATAAAGACTTGATTGAAATAAGGTGCCAGACCAGACTGAGTCAAACGCCCTGTCTGAATGGCAGTTATTCCATTTGTCGCAGCATACAAGTCATAATCACGCTCGATGAGGCTATCTAAAAGTTCATTAGCACCTGAAAAAGTTTGCCCCTGTTGGGCAAGGTAAAATTGGTAACGCTGGGCTAGAAAACTACCATCTTTTTCCTGTCCAAAGTGAGCAAATAGACGAGAAAAGCGCGTGTTAACCAGCTCTTGTTTACTGATTTTCTTTTGCTCCAAGTCCTTCCAGAGAGCCTTGTTCATAGGAACATAATAGTCTTTATAAGCATGAATATCTGCAACCCCTTCTTCTTTTAGAAGTTGCGTTAAAGCCACATCCTCAGCAGCATCAAAATCAAGCAAAGTGTGGTCGAGGTCAAAAAATAGAAATTTGTAGGACAATTTGAGGTTTTCCTTTCTAAGATAAACAACTTTCACTTCATTCGGTTGTTTAATGTAAAAACTTAAAAGTGGTAAAGTATAACAAAAATAATAGTTCTAATGGATTAACTAATCCATACTAATCTAGTGAATGATAGAAAAATCTTCTATAAATTCGAGCAATAGTTAAAATAAATACAAATATGACTCCCAAAATAGATAACACTATTTTCACAAAACTCATTTCAGAGCCTATTACATAGATATGAAAAAGAGGGGCTAGTCCTACACATAGAGACAATAGATAACTACTAAATCTTATCTCACCAATTCCTGCAAAAAAATGTTTCATTTTAAATATCCCAATTTTACCTTTCATCTTTATAATCCACTAACAACTCTATTGACTTCTCTTTTTTTTGAAAAATCTTGACAGCAAATTTGCTCCGCCTAATGCCACTAAGATTTCAATGGGCAAAAAATAGTAATCCCATATCAAATGAGAAATTAGCAATGATAGAAATAGTATACAATCAATATAACTATTCTTAAAATATTCTGTAATTACATAATACAGAAATGCCACAACCACTGAAATTAAAACAACCATCATAATACTATTATCCTGTCCTTAAGTCATTTTACATTTTCCATCCCATTCATCAATAGCATTAAAAAATCCAATCAATAAATGATTACCTACTCACTAATACTATTCTAAAATTTAATTTTTTGGGGGATTTAGTAACGCAATTCCAATTAGCAATACACCTAATATAAATAAAAGTATTTCCCAAAATTTATTCTCAGTTTTAATAAAAGGTATAAGATACATACTAACCAATATGGAACTTACTCCTATAATAGCAAATATTATTCTGGCTTTATCACTTAGTTTAAACATATTTAATTCCCCATAAAATAAGTACATAATCCATTCACTGCAACGCTTCTCCAAAAAAAATTCCTTGTGAAGAGATAATACTCCATTAAGTTACACTATCTCTTCATTATTTAGATAAGATACTTTTTTACCTAATCATATTCTATAGATGAACAGATTTGCAAATCTAATTAGCTAAAATTATTTCATTTGCTGTACGAACAGGATGAATCTAGATTATCTTCTTATTACTAATCAATATCCTTCGTGATTTCACCTTGGCATATTCTCTATTCATACAGAAATCAAAATTTTGCCTTAACCAACTTGTATAATAGAAAAAATCTAATTGATTGATTCTAATAAGTTGCATTCTAATTTGATCAACCTTTTCTGGCCAGTTATGATTTTTACTAATAGTAATTTCATACATCAGTAACTCGGCAAGACCTGTACACAGAAGGGTATTCTGAGAATCTTCAATTTTTTTCAAAATATCCTCAAAGATCTCGCTATCCGTTAAAAAGGTGGATTGGTTAATCGCATCATACAGCAGAATACACATTAAGTCAGAATAATTTAGCTCTGATTTTTGTATTTTATCCTTTAAAGTATTGCTCAAATCCCTGTCAAACGAATCTTCTTTTTGCCATTTATTTTGATTGAAAAGAAATTCCGTCTTATTAAAAACGAGATGGTTGATGTCCATTATATTCCAAAAAAATATTGTAGTAAGCACAATTAGGACAATAGGCATTTTAAAAATAAAGGCTACGATAATGGCTATCTCAAGAATAAAACTCCATATAATTCTAGATTTCAAATCATCAGTAGACAAACTTTTACGGTGGAATGAAAAATAGGGTGAGAATCTCACATTTACTTTCTTCTTTCCTATAAAAATAAAAGGAAAAATCGTAATAAGGCCTCTTTTCTTGTATAAATCTTTCAATGCATATAGTAGGTCCAAAACTATTTTTGAGAAAATCAAACTACAGAAAGTAAGACTCATACTGATAATAAAATCAAGGGGAATTTCTAGATTCAATGGCAAGTTATTCACTAAGACATGCAACTCTAACCATAAACCTAAAAAAGGGAGCATTAGTAAGAAAATAATTAGTTTACGCATCATAATTTTACAGTGTCCTTACCTTTTTTAATTTTGCATAAATCATCATTGCTATGATTAGCATCAAAAAAATGACATTCATCCAAATAATCAACTTTTTAGACAAACAATTGCTTCGATATTATGTTTTAAAAAGAAGAATCCCTTGTATATTTTCAATTTATCTCACTTCTTATTTTTAAATAATTCATACTCTTTTTCTCTGATAAAGGGAAGTGAGAAATTAGAAAAAATTAGTAGAATTGAAAACAGATATTCGTCTTTTTGTATCACTAAAACATAACCTAAAAATAAATAGACAATCAAATCTAGTACAAAAAGAGAAAATATCCTCCTTTTCATTACCTCACTTGTCTTAAAGATTCTGTTTAATAGAACCTTTATCGTAGTATCTACACAAATTTTTATCAAAAAAATAAGAGTCAGTACATGATTAGCAACTGTACCATGAAGAATAAATGGAAATACAGTTAATATAAAACTAGAAATCTCTAAATATTTTATCCAAGGAGATTGAGACATCTTACTTTTAAACTGACTGATTTTCCTATACTCGCTAGCTAATCTAGTATCAAAATCTTTACCAATTATATTAAAGATTAAGAACTCCAGGATAAAAATACTGATTAATACGATATAAGTAGAAACCTTTCCTGGGAAATATTTATTGATTAAAATCGGGAAACTCATTAACAGAATCGAATTTATGGCTAGGCAGATAGATACTATTTTATTTTTCGCTGAATATATAGGGAGCGATACTATCGAATAGAGAAACGCTAAAAAAATAAGCAAGAAATACTCTGTGCTGCTAATTAGCGGCGCCCTTAATGATAAAAATAGATAGGCACCCCACACGATGATATGCGCTTTACGAATTGACTCTAAACTACTCATCTACCTACTCCTAAATCTATTTTTAGTTCACATTCTCTTTCCAACAAGTCATAAACGTTTCATGATATTTCTTTCTTCTACATTAGATAAAGTCGAAATACATTTTTTGCAAGTGAAAATATTATTATTATTATTTGGAAACCCAAAATATCTATCCCTCTTCTAGACCTAAACCAAGTCAGATTAAAGATACAAATATAATGGTAGGGCTTTCTTTTACTTTAGACTACCATAAAACAAGGAATCTTTCAACAAAATTCATTGGCAAACTACTATTCTAGAAGATTGACAACCCAAATCGTTCAGAATAGAACAATCCTAACTATCGAATACCCTAACTTCATAAATATCCATGTGATTCTAGGTCTAGAATTCCTATAAACTAAATGTTTTCGTACTCTTCTAAGTAATTGATTGCCTTAAACTTTAATTTTTGAAGGATTCTAAAGCTAGAATAGTCTCATCACAATCAGTTTTGAATGATTCACAATTTAGAAACACTATAGGTTTACTCTTGTTAAAATAAAAAGGAACTGCCCAAAGCAATCCCTTTTTATTTACTTAAAATTTGATAGTTGAGATAATCAATAGCCCACCTATAAAAAGTGTTATAGTAAAATTCCTTATTTATTGATTTCAAGCTCAGACAACTGTGTTTGAATAACTGACAGTTCTGCACCAGCCTGAAGAAGAGCAGCTGCAGTATAAGCACCTTCTACAATTGGAACCCTATTGATGATGATACTTTTATCACTGAAATCAGCCACCATTTCTAAGTTCATTTTAGCAGAACCCAGGTCAAAAAAGGCTAATAAGGTATCTGCTGGATTTTCGGAAACAACCCTATCTACTTGATCAAAACTTGTTCCAATTCCTCCATCTTCGGTTCCTCCTACATAAGTAATCGGAACATCTTTAGCTACTTCACTAATCAGTTCAACGACACCTTCTGCAATGTTTTTGGAATGTGAAACGATAACAAGACCAATACTTCCCATTAAACCACCCCAGTTTCTAAAAGAGCAGTAAAGAGTAATCCTGATGAGAATGATCCAGGATCAATATGTCCAAGAGAACGTTCTCCTACATAAGACGCCCTTCCTTTAGTTGCAAGTAAATCTTTGGTAGCATTCACTACCTTATCAATAACCTCTTGAGTCAATTGACCAGCAGACAAAGCAGCAATAACAGGAGTCCAAACATCAACCATTGTCTTTTCTCCAACTTCTGCTTTCCCACGTTTGACAATCATATCCAAACCGCTTTGTAAGATTTCCTCTATTTTCGAATTAGAGTCAGCCTTGGCCATGCCCATAAAAGCAGAGCCATACAAGGGACCAGAAGCACCGCCTACCTTACTCAGCAGTTGCATTGAGACAAGTTTAAACACATCACTGTTAGTTTCAAATTGCTTTCCTTCTAAGTTTTCCATAACTGCAGCCATGCCACGCGCCATATTTCCACCGTGGTCTCCATCTCCTATCGGAGTGTCTAACTCACTAAGGTAATCTTTCTGTTCTTGAATCTTTTCATTAAAAAGCTTCATCCATTCAAGAGCTTGTTCAGCATTCATTTGACATTTCCTCCTTGACTCTTACCAAGCTGGTGTAGTAACAGGTGCATTTAGAGCAGCCAACCACTCATCATCTGCCAATCGAATCAATGTTAATGACAAACCAGCCATATCGATTGAAGTCATATAGTTTCCAATTTTCTTAAATGCCAACTCAACACCTTTTTCATGGAGTAATTTAGCCACATCATTTGCAAATACGTATTGCTCCATAAGTGGTGTGCTTCCTAAACCATTGATGAGAAGCCCATAGCGTTCACCAGCTTTAAGTTGGAAACCTTCAGATAATTTTTCAACCAATTCTGAAGCCAATTGTGCTGAAGGTCGCATTTTCTCTTTTTTATATCCAGGCTCACCGTGAATACCAACTCCATATTCAAATTCATCATCTTCTAGAACAAATCCTGGTTTCCCAACTTCTGGAACAGTAGCGCCAGATAGAGCTAATCCAATTGTTTTAATTTCTAAGACAAGTTTGTCGGCCAAGTCCTTCATTTCAGATAATGATTTACCAGAACGAGCTGCAGCCCCCAAAATTTTATGGACTAATATAGTACCTGCAACACCTCGACGGCCTTGGGTATAGAGACTATTTTCAACAGCGATATCATCATCAACCACAACACTTGCTACATCAATACCTTCCATTTCAGCAAGTTCTTGTGCAATTTCAAAGTTCATAATGTCACCAGAATAGTTCTTGATGACCATGAAAACTCCAGCACCTTCATCAGCCGCCTTAATGGCTTCTAAAATTTGATCCGGAGTAGGTGAAGTGAAGACTGCTCCACAAATGGCAGCAGACAACATTCCATCTCCTACAAATCCAGCATGACTGGGTTCATGTCCTGAACCTCCACCTGAAATGAGTCCAACTTTTCCTGTCTTTTCTGCCTTTCTAACGATAACATCAAAACCATCTAAGCGTTGAACCAAGTCATCATGCATGAATGACAACCCCTGCAACATTTCATCAACAACTTGTGTCTGTTCATTTATAATTTTTTTCATGAGAAACTCCTTTCGGCATCTACCTTTGTTTTCGATTTCATTATATACTTTTTATTGCTGGATGATAAGGGACAGATTCTATTATTTGTCCCCTTTTAAACCCGTTTCAAACATTTTTTTGGTAAAATGAAGTAAGTAAAAGAAAGGCTTCCTATGGCATCATCACTCATTACAAAAAAACGGATTGCCAAGGCATTTAGAGACCTATTAGCTACTAGAGAATTTGATAAAATCTCCATTGTAGATATCATGGAATCAGCTGGCATTCGTAGACAGACCTTTTACAATCATTTTCTTGACAAATATGAACTGCTAGACTGGATATTTGAAACTGACTTAACCGAGTATATCACCAATAACTTGGACTTCATTTCAGGCCAAAAACTATTACAAGAATTATTTCTTTATTTCGAACAAGAGCGTGATTTTTATATTCAACTTTTTGATATTCAAGGGCAAAATAACTTCTATGACCACTTTATCAGCTACTGTCGCTTGCTTGTATCAAAAATTTTAAGAGAATATGGTCAGATTGATAGCGATTCATCTGCTTATACTTGTTTTTTGCTAGATTATCACTCACATGCTCTAGCAGAAATCGTGAAGGCTTGCGTCAATAAAAAAAGTCCAGTTCCACAACCAGACTATCTCATCATGACAATTATTGGAAAGAGGCCACAATGACATTTATTTCAAATCATAAACAGAAAATTATTTCAAGTTACATTTCAGCAACTGTCAGCAGTCATCCTGAATTAGAAAAACACCCTACTTTACCACTAGTCTATCAAAAAAATCGCAATCCTCATCAGGTTCCAATATTGTCGGGTGGAGGTTCCGGTCACGAACCCGCTCATATTGGATATGTGGGAAAAGGAATGCTTACTGCTGCTATCTATGGCCAATTATTTACTCCTCCTACAAGAACTGAAATCTTAGAGTCCATTCGTTTTTTAAACAATGGTCACGGTGTCTTCATCATTGTAAAAAATTTCGAAGCAGACATCAAAGAATTTAGCTGGGCCATTAATACTGCTAGACAAGAAGGAATTAAGGTCGGCTATAGTCTAGCACACGACGATATTTCTATTGAACCTCACAATAGATTTCAAATTAGAGGAAGAGGGCTTGCAGGGACTATTTTACTTCATAAAATCCTAGGATATGCGGCTCAGAACGGTGCTGACATCGAGCAACTAACTAATTTAGGTTATGAACTTGCTACCGAAATCGCAACAATTGGCTTTGCAACGAAATCTGCTAGTCTCCCCCAAGCCACCCTTCCACTATTTAACTTAGCAGAAGGAAATATTTCTTATGGTATTGGGATACATGGCGAAGAAGGCTATCGTATCGTCCCATTCCAATCATCGGAAATCCTTGCAAATGAAATTATAAGTAAATTAAGATTGCACCATCATTGGAAAAAGGGTGATCAATTTATATTGCTTGTAAATAATCTAGGCACTACTACCAACCTAGAAATGGGCATATTTATCAATGATCTCCTTCAACTCTTAGAAATTGAAGGAGTCACTATTACCTTTATAAAATCAGGAACATTTATGACCAGTCTGGATATGGCAGGTATATCTGTAACTCTTTGCCCCGTAAAAAACAAACAGTGGTTAGAAGCACTCAATGCTCCAACGACAGCTTTTGCATGGTAATTTGCTTGTATAATCCAAAAGGGCTACATCACTTGATAGCCCTTTGCTTTTATCTTATACTCAATGAAAATCAAGGAGCAAACTAGGAAACTAGCCGCAGGTTGCTCAAAACACAGTTTTGAGGTTGTAGATAAGACTGACGAAGTCAGTGAGCATATCTACGTTAAGGCGACGCTGACGTGGTTTGAAGAGATTTTGAAAGAGTATTAGACCATACTTTTCCAAAATGCGCCCAAAAAACCTTGCAACTAGGTTACAAGGTTAATCACATTAATCAAAATTAACGTATTCTTTTTGAAGTTCAAGAACTTCTTCCATTGTTGAGCATTCTGTAAGGGCACGGTTTGCGTACTCTTCCATCTTAGCTGTGTCGAGTTTCTTCATCAAGCTGCGTGTACGAAGTACAGATGTTGCTGACATAGAGAACTCATCCAAGCCCATTCCGACAAGCAGTGGAACAGCTGTTTGGTCACCAGCCATCTCACCACACATACCAGCCCATTTACCTTCAGCGTGAGCTGCCTTGATAACGTTGTTGATCAAGCGAAGGATTGATGGGTTATATGGTTGGTAAAGGTATGAAACTTGTTCGTTCATACGGTCTGCCGCCATTGTGTATTGGATCAAGTCGTTTGTACCAATTGAGAAGAAGTCTACTTCTTTAGCAAATTGGTCTGCAAGCATGGCTGCTGCAGGAATTTCAATCATGATACCAACTTGGATATCATCTGCAACTGCAACTCCTTCTGCAAGAAGGTTTGCTTTTTCTTCGTCAAAGACTGCTTTAGCTGCACGGAATTCTTTCAAAAGGGCAACCATTGGGAACATGATACGCAATTGACCATGAACAGAAGCACGAAGAAGGGCACGGATTTGTGTACGGAACATTGCATCTCCAGTTTCAGAAATAGAGATACGAAGAGCACGGAATCCAAGGAATGGGTTCATTTCATGTGGCATATCGAAGTAAGGAAGTTCCTTATCTCCACCGATATCCATTGTACGAACAACCACTGGTTTACCATTCATTCCCTCAAGAACAGCCTTGTATGCTTCATACTGCTCATCTTCAGTTGGGAAGTCTTGAGAATCCATGTACAAGAATTCTGTACGGTAAAGTCCAACAGCTTCTGCACCGTTGTTGTTAACACCTTCAACGTCTTTTGGAGTACCGATGTTAGCAGCCAACTCGAAGTGTTTACCGTCAGCAGTCACTGTTTGAGCATCTTTCAAAAGTGCCCATTCAGCTTTTTGTTTAGCATAAGCTTCACCAGCTGCTTTAAATTCTGCCGCTTGTTCATCTGTTGGGTTGATAATCACTTCACCAGTAATTCCGTTAACGGCAAGGATATCACCGTCTTTGACGATTTCAGTGATGTTATTTGTTCCCAATACAGCTGCAATTTCAAGTGTACGTGCCATAATAGCTGAGTGGCTTGTACGTCCACCGATGTTTGTTACAAAAGCTTTTACAAAGTTTTTGTCCAATTGAGCTGTATCAGATGGTGTCAAGTCATGCGCAATCACGATTACTTCTTCATTGATAGAAGCTGGGTTTGGCAATTTCTTACCAAGAAGGTTTGCCAATACACGTTTTGTCACGTCGCGGATATCCGCTGCACGTTCTTGCATATATGGGTTGTCTTCCATGCCTTCAAAGATCGTGATGAACATATCAGTCACTTCTTTAAGACCTGCTTCTGCATTGACTTTCTTAGCACGAATTGTTTCTTTAATCTGACCAATCAATTCTGGGTCAGAAAGAACCATCAAATGAGCGTCAAAAACTTGAGCCGCTTCTTCACCAAGCGTACCTACAGCTTTCTCGCGGATAAGAGAAAGCTCGTTTTGAGAAGCTTCAAGAGCAACATCCAAACGAGCCTCTTCTGCGTTTGTATCTTCGACTGAAATAGTCTCGAATGACAAATCCGGTTGAACGAGTAGATATGCTTTTGCAACTGCAACACCGTCAGATGCCGCGATTCCTTTAAGCATTTCTGTCATTTCCCTTATGCCAATCCTTCTTTTTCCATTGTTTCTGAGATTGCAGCGATAGCGTCATCTGCATCTGCACCTTCAGCTGAGATAGTTACGTCAGCACCTTGGCCAACACCAAGACTCATAACACCCATAATTGATTTAAGGTTAACTGATTTACCTTTGTACTCAAGAGTGATATCTGAAGCAAATTTGCTAGCAGTTTGTACCAACAATGTTGCTGGACGTGCGTGAATACCTGTTTCTGCCACTACGTGGAAATCTTTAGAAGCCATAGTTTGACTCTCCTTTTGTTCTTTCTTTTTTGAGTTATATGTGATAACCCTTACAATTTGGTATTATATCATCTTCTAGGATTTTTTTCAAGCATTTTCTGGATTTTCCTTCAATTTCCTTTCAGATAACTTGCTGAAAATCTTCTATCCTAGATAACAAAACACAGGATATAGTTTCTTCAAAAACAATTTATAGGATAATTATTGCTGTTTTATAAAACAAACACTACATATTGTGTTTTGTGAGCTTGACTAGAAAAACAGACCACTATATTTAGTTCAAATCATTGACAAAATTTTATTTTCTGATATACTAGGATAGTATTAAATTTTGAAGAGGAGTTACACAATGGTAACCGTTTATTCTAAAAACAACTGTGTCCAATGTAAGATGACCAAACGTTTCTTGGACAGTAATAATGTCTCTTATCGTGAAATCAATCTTGATGAGCAACCTGAGTACATCGATCAAGTTAAAGAGCTCGGTTTTAGCGCAGCTCCTGTTATCCAAACACCAACTGAAGTCTTTTCAGGTTTCCAACCAGGAAAACTGAAACAATTAGCATAATCTTAGTACATCATCCAGAAGAAACTGCTTCTAGGGCTAACTTAGAGTCCTTTCTTTTGTAATTAGATAAGGGAAATTTTATGGGATTAAAACATCTTGAAGACGTGACTTACTTCCGTCTCAATAACGAAATCAACCGTCCTGTCAATGGACAAATCATGCTTCATAAAGATAAGGAAGCCTTGGATGCCTTCTTTAAAGAAAATGTCGTTCCAAACACTATGGTTTTTGATTCAATTAAAGATAAAATCAACTACCTCATTGACCACAACTACATCGAAACAGCCTTTATCAAGAAATACCGTCCAGAGTTCTTGGAAGAATTGGCTCAATTTATCAAAGACCAAAATTTCCAATTCAAGTCTTTCATGGCAGCTTATAAGTTTTACAATCAATATGCTTTGAAAACTAACGACGGTGAATACTATCTTGAAAGCATGGAAGACCGTGTCTTCTTTAACGCCCTTTATTTTGCTGATGGGAATGAAGCTATTGCAATCGATATTGCCAATGAAATCATCCACCAACGCTACCAACCTGCTACTCCTTCCTTCTTGAATGCTGGACGTGCTCGCCGTGGGGAGTTAGTATCTTGCTTCCTAATCCAAGTAACGGATGATATGAACTCTATTGGACGTTCTATCAACTCAGCCCTTCAACTTTCACGTATTGGTGGTGGTGTGGGAATTACCCTCAGCAACCTTCGTGAAGCTGGTGCACCTATCAAGGGTTATGAAGGAGCAGCCTCTGGGGTTGTGCCAGTTATGAAACTCTTCGAAGACAGCTTCTCTTACTCTAACCAATTGGGGCAACGTCAAGGTGCAGGAGTTGTCTACCTCAATGTCTTTCACCCAGACATCATCGCCTTCCTTTCAACTAAGAAAGAAAATGCCGATGAAAAAGTTCGTGTTAAGACCCTTTCACTTGGTGTTGTAGTACCAGATAAATTCTACGAATTGGCTCGTAAAAATGAAGAAATGTACCTCTTCAGTCCTTACTCTGTAGAAAAAGAATACGGTGTGCCATTCAACTACATTGACATCACTGAAAAATACGATGAATTGGTCGCGAATCCAAATATTCGCAAGACAAAAATCAAGGCGCGTGATTTAGAAACTGAAATCTCTAAATTGCAACAAGAGTCTGGCTACCCTTATGTAGTCAACATCGATACGGCTAACTGTGCAAATCCTGTTGATGGTAAGATTATCATGAGCAACTTGTGTTCTGAGATTCTTCAAGTTCAAGAACCAAGCTTGATCAACGATGCTCAAGAATTCCTTCAAATGGGGACGGATGTTTCATGTAACCTTGGTTCAACCAACGTGGTCAACATGATGACTTCACCTGACTTTGGTCGCTCAATCCGTGCTATGGTTCGTGCTTTAACTTTCGTTACAGATAGTTCACACATCGTAGCTGTACCAACTATTGACCATGGAAATAGCCAAGCTCATACCTTTGGTCTTGGTGCCATGGGACTTCACAGCTACCTTGCCCAACAACTCATTGAATATGGTTCACCTGAGTCTGTTGAATTTACAAGCATCTACTTTATGCTTATGAACTACTGGACTTTGGTTGAGTCAAACAATATTGCGCGTGAACGTGGTATTACCTTCCACAACTTTGAAAAATCAGACTATGCTAAGGGAAGCTACTTTGATAAGTATATAACTGGCGAGTTTGTTCCAAAATCAGACCGTGTTAAAGAACTCTTCAAAGATGTCTTTATCCCAAGTGCTGCTGACTGGGCTGAACTTCGCGACAAGGTTCAAGCAGATGGTCTTTACCACCAAAACCGCCTTGCTGTAGCGCCAAATGGTTCGATCAGTTACATCAACGACGTTTCTGCTTCTATCCACCCGATTACGCAACGTATCGAAGAACGCCAAGAGAAGAAAATTGGGAAAATCTACTATCCTGCTGCTGGCTTGTCTACAGAAACCATTCCTTACTACACTTCTGCCTACGATATGGATATGCGTAAAGTCATCGATGTTTACGCTGCTGCGACTGAACACGTGGATCAAGGACTTTCACTCACCCTCTTCATGCGCAGTGACATTCCAAAAGGCCTTTACGAATGGAAGAGGGAAAATAAACAAACGACACGTGACTTGTCCATCCTTCGGAACTATGCCTTTAACAAGGGAATCAAGTCTATCTACTACGTCCGCACCTTTACAGATGACGGTGGAGAAGTCGGTGCCAACCAATGTGAAAGCTGTGTGATTTAGTTTCTAGCATAGAAACACTATTTTTCCCTAAGCAGCACTGATAAAATCAAATCTACTAGGTCATAACATAATTTATGTAACATTTTAAAAGTCGGGCTTCCGACTTTTTGTGCGATACTCCTATAGAATTATGGTAAAATAGAAATAATTGTGAGTTCGCAATACTAAACACAGAAAGAGATTTCAAATGGAAACTTACTACAAAGCCATTAACTGGAATGCCATCGAAGATGTCATCGATAAATCAACTTGGGAAAAGCTGACGGAGCAATTCTGGCTCGATACACGTATTCCCTTGTCAAACGACTTGGATGACTGGAGAAAGCTATCTAACAAAGAGAAAGACTTGGTCGGAAAAGTTTTTGGTGGTTTAACCCTTCTCGACACTATGCAATCTGAAACTGGGGTTCAAGCCCTTCGCGCAGATATCCGTACACCACATGAGGAAGCTGTTTTCAATAACATCCAATTTATGGAATCTGTTCACGCTAAATCTTACTCATCAATCTTCTCTACCTTAAATACTAAGGCTGAGATTGAAGAAATTTTCGAATGGACCAATACCAATCCTTACCTACAAAAGAAGGCTGAGATTGTCAACGAAATCTACCTAAACGGTAGCCCACTTGAAAAGAAAGTTGCTAGCGTTTTCCTAGAAACCTTCCTCTTCTATTCAGGTTTCTTCACTCCCCTCTACTATCTTGGTAACAACAAACTTGCCAACGTTGCGGAAATCATCAAATTGATTATTCGTGATGAATCTGTTCACGGAACCTACATTGGTTACAAATTCCAACTTGGTTTCAATGAATTACCTGAAGAAGAGCAAGAAAAGCTAAAAGAATGGATGTACGACTTACTCTATACTCTTTATGAAAATGAAGAAGGCTACACAGAGAGCCTCTATGACGGTGTTGGTTGGACGGAAGAAGTTAAAACCTTCCTTCGTTACAATGCTAACAAGGCTCTCATGAATCTGGGACAAGATCCACTCTTCCCAGACTCAGCAGATGATGTCAATCCAATCGTTATGAACGGTATTTCAACAGGAACATCTAACCACGACTTCTTCTCTCAAGTCGGAAATGGTTACCTCCTTGGTGAAGTTGAAACCATGCAAGATGATGACTACAACTACGGTTTGGACTAATACTCTTCGAAAATCTCTTCAAACCACGTCAGCTTCGCCTTGCCGTAGATATGCTCACTGACTTCGTCAGTCTTATCTACAACCTCAAAACTGTGTTTTGAGCAACCTACGGCTAGCTTCCTAGTTTGCTCTTTGATTTTCATTGAGTATAATTCTCCACCACTCTCAATCATAAAAAGTAAACTAGAAACAACAAAATAATAACTTAATAAAAATATCGAAAGTTTTGAAAATAAACCTCGATATTTTTGTTTTTGTTTTATTTTGTTGTTTTTGTATTTGAATGATGAGCTAGTTTATGGTAAGATAGTAGTAGGAAACGAGGTGATAATATGCTCAAACAAGAAAAATTAACCAAAATTTTAGAAACAGTAAATAGTAAAGGAACCATAACGGTTAAACAGATTATGGACGAAATAGCCGTTTCAGATATGACTGCAAGGCGCTATTTACAGGAATTAGCTGATAAAGATTTGCTGATTCGTGTGCATGGTGGAGCTGAAAAACTTCGAACCAACTCCCTTTTGACTAATGAGCGATCAAATATTGAAAAACAAGCCCTCCAAACGGCAGAAAAACAAGAAATAGCCCGTTTTGCAGGCAGTCTAGTAGAAGAAAGAGAAACTATTTTTATTGGACCAGGAACAACATTAGAATTTTTTGCGCGTGAGTTGCCTATTGACAATATCCGCGTCGTGACCAACAGTCTACCTGTTTTTCTGATTTTAAGCGAACGAAAATTAACAGATTTGATTTTGATAGGTGGAAATTATCGCGATATTACAGGTGCTTTTGTTGGCACATTGACCCTACAAAATCTCTCTAATCTCCAATTTTCTAAAGCTTTCGTTAGCTGTAATGGTATTCAAAACGGGGCTCTAGCTACTTTTAGCGAGGAAGAGGGAGAGGCTCAAGGCATCGCTTTAAATAATTCTAATAAAAAATATTTACTCGCAGATCATAGTAAGTTCAATAAGTTTGATTTTTATACTTTTTATAATGTATCAAATCTTGATACTATTGTTTCAGATTCTAAACTAAGTGATTCAATCCTTTTTGAACTATCTAAACTTACTAAAGTCATCAAGCCTTAATCAACTGAAAGATTCTGGGTAACAACTCAATTTCAGAAGAAAATGAAGTAAATCTTCCCACAATAAAACGCATAGTATCAAGTTTTTTCAACACCTGATATTATGCGTTTTTCTGCGTTAAAGACTTTTTGCCCAATTGCTTTATCTGCCACCTCAAAGCTATGCATTGAGAAATCTGCGACTCGCTTCCTAGTTTAAATTTGCTCTTTGATGTTCATTGAGTATAAGCAAGGTGATTAGATAAGAGTTTTACAGAGTACTAAATATAAGATTTAACTTTTTTGAGAAATTGGTTACGATTGTTGAAACGGCATAAAATCTGAATCAAAGGAGATAGTATCCCGTTCTTCAGGATTGATAACATTTAAAAATAGATTTTTAAATTCTGCCAGCTCATCATCTGAATGACAAATCCATTCTTTACCAGTCGAGACATACCATTTCCCAAGATTTTTCAACTCCTCATTCGTCAAACACGGTATTTGAGAACATTTATCAAAATTGATAATATAAACTTTTTCATAAATTGATTGGATAAAATCTTTGAACATCTTTTACCTCACTAAAATTCTATATCTAATGACTCATTCTACTACTCAATCACTTGAGTTTCCGCTACTTTCTTGTACCAGTGAGCTGATTTCTTAGGATAACGTTCTTGAGTTTCAAAGTCTACATAGAAGAGACCATAACGTTTCTCATAACCGTTTGACCATGAGAAGACGTCCATCAATGACCAAATGAAGTAACCTTTTACATTCGCTCCATCTGCAATCGCATCAGACAAGACTTCCAAGTGTTGTTTCACATAATCAATACGACCATCGTCGTAAACAGTATTATCAACGAACTCATCTTTATAACCAAGTCCATTTTCAGTGATGTAGATTTTCTTATAGTTCGGATAATCTTTCTTCACGCGCATGATTTGGTCATACAAACCTTGAGGGTAGATAATCCAATCCCAATCCGTACGTGGTACATAATCAGGAGCTACACGACGACCAACACCTTTGATTTGATATTTAGAGCTTCCTTTCTCACCCTTACCATTATGAATGATTTCAGTTTCGCCATCAAAGGCTTCCATCCAGTCACTCATATAGTAATTGATTCCAAGGAAGTCGTTCAAGTCTTTCGCAGCTTCTAATGCTGTGAAATCTTCTTCACGAAGATCCAAACTACCACCATTGACTGATAAGATATGGTTGACACCTTCCATGGTTTCAGCTGAATAGCGACCTAGATAAGTTGCGTCTAAGATGAATTTATTGTGGATGATATCTTCCAACTCAGCTGCACGAACATCTGCTGGATTTTCATGATCTAGAGGATATTTAGTAGGCAGGGCGTGAACAACACCAATTTCCCCTTTATATCCTTTATCTTTATATAGCTTGACTGCACGTGCATGAGACACCATCATATTGTGGTGCGATTGGAAGACTTTGGCAAGGTCGTACTGAATACCTGGAGGGAATTTCCCAACCAAGTATTGACCATCACCGATTGGTCCAATTTCATTAAAGGTTGTCCAATAGTTTACTTCTGGAAATTCTTCAAAACAGAAGGCAGCGTAGTCTACAAAATGTTCGATATTTTCACGGTTTAAGAAGTCTCCATTTGAGTGGAGAGCTTCTGGCGTGTCAAAGTGATGAAGAGTTACAAAGGGCTCAACATGACGTTTGTGACACTCTGCAAATAAATTATGATAAAACTCAACACCTTTAGCATTTACTTGACCATAACCAGTCGGGAAAATACGTGACCAGGCAATAGAAATTCGAATGCCATTGACACCATACTCTTCTGCTAGCTTGAGGTCAACTGGATATCGATTGTAAAAATCACTGGCTGGTTCTGCAGTGTACCAGTAGTTATCTTCAAGATATTTATCCCACGCTACTGGTCCTTTACCATCAGTATGTGTAGCACCTTCTGCTTGATAGGCAGCTGTTGCGCCACCAAAAATAAAGTCTTTTGGAAGTGTTTTTGTCATTTTTTTCACCTATTTCTTGATTTAAATAAAGTAAAAGTGAGAGGAGAGGAGTCAGTGAGCCATCCTTCTCCATCTCACTTCTTGTACCAAGTCACCGAATTGTGACATGAGGAGGTAAAAACGATATCTTTTTACCGACGAATTAATAAGGCGATTAGGAAATTCGCCATAGCGATTTCCGTAACGATGGGAGACTGTTTCACAGTTCCTAGCCTTAATCGAATTGCTCTTGTACAAATGCTAGAGCACCTTTTCCATCACGAGTTAATTTGATGTATTGAGCGCCTTCTGTCTTGGCAAGTTTAATACCGAGCTTATCTGTTTCTGCTTTCATGTCTTCAAAGTTTGAAGCAACTTGAGGGGCAAGAATAACAAGATCAAACTCTGGTAACATTTCACGGTGAGCACCATAGCCACCTGCTGCTGCTTTCACAGGGACATTGTATTCTGCTGCTGCCTTATTCAAAGCATTTGCAAGGAGTCCACTTGTACCTCCACCAGCACAGAGAACGAGGACATTTGTTTCTTCAGTGATTTTATTTTGTGCTGCTTCTACACCCGCTTTTTCAAGAATAGCATCCGCTTTTGCAGTGTTGAAGTTTGCAGCAACTTTTTCTTTCAATTCATCATTAGATTTACCTGAACGTTCTTCTTCTAGAATTTGTTCATCATAAACTTTAAGGAATGGGTAGTAAATGACTACGTCAACCACAATTAGAAGGGCGGCAAGAATGAATGATAGCACTTGGAAGTTAGTTCCAAGAACTAGACCTAGTGGAGCTGGGGTTGTCCATGGTAGATTAGCAGTAAATGAATTCATTCCAAGAGTTTCAATAAAGAATTTAAAGATCCATACGTTTGCGATTGGAGCAAAGATAAATGGAATGAAGAAGATTGGGTTCAATACAAGTGGTGCACCAAACAAGATTGGTTCGTTGACACCGAAGAAGGTAGGAACTACTGAAGCACGTCCGATTGCACGGTTACGTTTAGATTTTGTTAACCACATGAACATGAATGGAACAACTAGTGTCGCACCAGTACCACCCATGGTAACGATAAACATTTGTGTACCAGAAGTAAGAATCTTGTCAGCGTGCATACCTTGTTGGAGAAGGTTCAAGTTGACTTCGGTATTGGCATAGGTAATAGCTGCGATAGCTGGCTCAACGATAGATGGACCATGGATACCAACAAACCAGAAGAAGGCAAAGGCACCAAAGATAATCGTAATACCTAGATAACCATCAGCTGCAGAGAAGAGTGGTGCAAAGAATTTACCGATTGATTCTGCTACACTAGCACCCACAAAATGACGTGCTAGTAAATCAAGAGCATAAAGAGAAACCACTGATAGAGTGAATGGAATCACATCTTTAAAGATTTGTGAGATATTTGGTGGAACTTCGTCAGGCATACGAATAGTGACGTTGTTCTTAACACAAACCTTATAGATGGCTACGGTAACAAAGGCAGCAAGGAAGGCTGAAAGCAAACCTTTTGTCCCCAAGAATCCAGTAGCTAGACCATTTTCGATAGGATCAGCTGCTAACATCAACAAACCAACAATTGCTGCCAACAATGTTGACATATAGTTGATTTGATTGGTTTTCTCCATGCTACGGTTAACTGAGTCGGTCAATGACTTGGCAGTTGTACCAGCTACTAAGAGAGCCAAAATTCCCATTGAATAGCTATACGGTTTCATCAGAAAGGCTACAACTTCATCAGACCATTTAAAGCCCCATGAGTTTGGTACAAAGGCAATCAAGATAAAGATACTTGAGAAGAGAATAACAGGCATACCAGCAATAAAACCATCACGAATAGCACGAAGATAGATATTACGAGATAGTTTCTCAAAGAAAGGCTTTCCTTTCTCGATAAATGCAATGAGTTTGTTCATTATTTAACTCCTCTCTTATAAAGTTCGATTAAGTGGTGCATCAAGTCTTTTAACAAGATAGTTGTCATCAAGTGGTCTTGGCCATGCATCATGGTTACACTATAAGCTAAATCCTCACCAGAAGCTTCCTTAGTCAATAGACTTGTTTGCGCGTGGTGAGCCTCTGCAATACAGCTACCAGCTTCCTCTACCAGAGCGTCCGCTTTTTCAAAATCACCAGCTTCAGCAGCCTTTAAAGCTTCCAATAGTTTTGAACGAGCATCGCCAGCATAGGCTACGATTTCAAAACCTAACAATGTTACTTCTTCTCTATTCATGATAGAATTCTCCTTATATAATTTTAAATAATTTTTATGACAATAAACGTTGGATATGTAGAACTAGATAAACTCGTTCACTTTTATACAAATCAAGACCCGTATGTTGCGTAATCACATCATAGATCTTGGAACCAATCTCGAAGGCTTTTGGATAGGATTGTTTAATATGATCTTCCATATCCAGAAGTGATTGGTTATCATCTCTAGATCTGTCTAAATAATCCAAGAAATAATTCAAATGAATCATAAAACGATCATAGAAATGGTTATTCTCTTTGGTTCGTTGAATTGCATAGTCCTTCAAAACTTCTTCAACATTCCTGAGAATTTCTTTCCTCTTATCAATCGTCTCCACAAGTTCCACTTCATTTTCACCTTCGGCATTAATGAAATGATAAGCAATCCGAATAATTTCGTCCTCAGGAAAATGATCCGCTAGCTTCTGACGGTAAATTTCAAAAGCTTCATTTGCGATTTGAAAAGCGACAGGATACTTAGTGGAAATATCTGGCAGATTACTATCCTTGTACCTTCCTTGAGTTAGAGCTTGGTAAGAACAGTAAATATGATCTGTCAAGGTTACATAGAGATACTCTTGAATCGGATAATGATATTTCTTTGATAGCTTATCAATGATTTCATAGGTCACTGTGATAAAATCAAGCGGAACATCTTTGAGAAGAGCCATAAAGTTTTCTCTGGACTCTTCGGTCTTCATCCGAAAGATTTTCTCAACCTGGTGTTCAGCAATCAAATCTCCCTTCTTCTTTCCAAATGCAATCCCCTTACCAATTACAATCACTTCTTCTCCTTTATCATTTCTGACAAGCGAGACATTATGATTCATTGGATTTAGAATTCGATACATGTCAACCTCCTTTTATATCTTAAAGGTATATGAGTACAAAAAATGACCACAAATGAACTAGAAAATCATCCGATTCCTAATTCACCCGTGATCATGCCTAATATTACTTAGTAACACTCACCTTGTATTAACTTGTGATTTAAGTATAGCACAAGCAAGTCATTTTGTAAACCTTTACATACAACTTTTTTTAAACTTAACTATGTTCTAAAATACATCAAACAGAGGATCTGTTTTTATTTATTTTTGTAAATCAAAACAAAAACAGGAAGACAGAAAAATAAAAAAGTAGCTACATTTTTAAAATTCATTAAATCTAATAAACAAAGAACACAAGAAACTATAAAACAAAATACGGTTATTTTTTTAAACGAACTATTCATAAAGAAATAACCTTTAAGGTAAATCTATGGTGTAAACAAGGTTTACAAATGGCACCTCTACTGTAGCTACAGCAACTGTCCAATAATTTTCTACAGCAGTTTTTACAGCCCAGCCAATCGCACCACTTATTACAGCAACAAACCCAGCCGTAACAGGATTAACCGCAAATTGTTTTAAATGCCATCCAGCATATCCAGTAGCGAAAGCTCCAGCAGCCCAGCCACCCATCCCCCTCACTTGAGGACCAAGATTGAAACGAAAACCTACAGGACCTCTTTCGTAAACGTTAGGCAACTCTTTTACAGCTTCATACATCAAACTTGCTTCTTGTACAGAAATACCAATATTTTTTGCTAGCTCTTCAGGAGTACCTTTTAAATTTATATTTCCAAATTTATCTACATAAAAATAATCTTCCAAAATTTGACCAGCATTTACAATATCTTCTGAAACCGAAACATTATAAAATTTATTCCCATCAACATTCAAAACAATATCATTTGCTTTATCTACTCTAGTTAGGGCACTATCTGCAAATACAGAATGACTAACCATAGGTAAGGCTGATGAGAATATTGAAACAATACCTAGTCCTACAACTAACGCTTTAAAACTCTTTTTAGTAGCCATTTATCTTCTCCTTTTATAAAACAACGAATTGAAATGTGCGTCTAAATATAGTTTATTCTGGCAATATTGTTTCCGTATTATTCCTTCCTAGCTCGTAAAATAAACTATACCTTATTTTTATTATACTTCATCTAGTTACTTTCTAATTCATATTAACTTGTGATTTAAGTGTAGCACAAGTAAGTTAATTTGTAAACCTTTACATACAACTTTTTTTAAAATTTTTTTAGATTCATGTTCCTAACCTAGGAGGACTTGCTTACACGCGTTCTTTCCATGAAGTCGCTGTTGTTTGAAGAACTTTGTTGAGTTCGTCAATGTTTTCAAAACCAGTTGTGCGAAGCCATTCACGAGCTGCTGCTTCACCATCTTTGATGTATGCTTCAACTGATCCAGCCCATGTAGCACGGCCACAAAGAACTCCGTTAAAGTTTGCACCTGATTCATGAGCAAATACAAGAGTATCTTGGAAGAGTTTAGCTGATACACCAGCACTCAAGTAGATGTATGGCAAGTTCGTTGCTTCATCTTGAGCTTTGAAGAAGGCTGCTGCTTCTTCACGTGTGTAAACCACTTCACCTTCAGCGAAGCCTTCAACATATTTAATGTTAACAGGAACTTCAACTTTCAAGACATCAATGTTAAAGCGTGGGTCTGAAAAGACTTTCATAGCGCCGATAACTTTGTGTGGTTTTACTTTCGCGTATTCTACAGAACCTGCATCCGCAATTTTTTCATCGTAAGCAAGGATTTCAAGGAAGAATGGGATATCTTCAGCCACACACTCAGAACCGATGCGTTCGATGTAGGCTTGTTTTTCTTGATTGAGTTCGTCTGAGCTATCTACATCATAGTAAAGCAAGAATTTAACTGCATCTGCACCTTCTTCTTTAATACGTTTTGCAGACCAAACATCCAAGCAGTCTGGCAAGCGTTTTGTGCTTGTTGTGTCATAACCTGTTTTTTCATAAGCAAGGAGAAGACCAGCTTTTTCATCAAGAGCTTTAGTTGCTGGAAGTCCATACTCAGGGTCAAGAAGCATAGATGAAGCGTATTTAGTCAATTCATCTGCTACCAAGACTTTAAGTTCTTCCATTTGGGCCACAGTTGGTTCTTCTGTTTGGTGTTGAGCCATGAGGCGTTTCAAAGCACCACGTTGGTCAAATGCAAGAGCTGAGATGATACCATTTTCATCAGAAAGTTTTTCTAAGCGTACACGTTTTTGTTCTGTTAAAGCCATTTTATACCTCTTTTACTATTAATTGATCATATAGAGCTTGATAGTTGGCCATGTTGACATGACCAGTCATTTTTTCTTGAGCATTGAGCATACCAAGGACATTTGCCTTGATGAGTAATTCTGCATCCGATTCTTTGTGAAGAAGTCCTGAAGAAATTCCTGCCACAGTAGAGTCTCCAGATCCAACAGGATTTACCACCTGAATTCTAGGAATATCTACCTTGTAGAAAGTGTCACCATATTTGGCAAAAGTACCGTTGGCACCAAGTGAAACAATAATCCATTCAATACCTGCAAACAAAGGTTCCTGAAGGACTTCTTTTAATTCATCCAAATCCTCAGAAACTTCTCTTCCTAGAAGTTGAGATAATTCCTCATTATTTGGTTTGATGACTGTTGGTTTATGTGGTGATTCAAGAACCGCCTGAAGTGCTGCACCAGAGCAGTCCAAGACAACAGGCTTGCCAGCTTGATTAGCAAGTTCTACCAAGCTCGCATAGTAATCAACTGGAAGACCAGCTGGCAGACTACCCGATATGGCTACTACTTCAACTGATTCCAAGAGTTTTTTGAAATGTTTCAAAAAGTCTTGACCTTCTTGTTCCAATACTTCAGGACCTTTTTCAAGAACTTCTGTTTGGTTGTCTCCGTGGAGAATAGCAATACAGTTCCGAGTTTCTCCCTGAATTGAGAAGAAATCTTTCTTTACTTGATCATCGATATGTTCAACCAAAAACTCACCAAGTTTGCCACCTACTAAACCAGTAGCAAGAACAGAATCCCCAAATTCTGAAAGTACTCGGGTAACATTGAGCCCCTTACCACCAGCCGTTTTGGTTACATCCACCACACGATTGACAGTATCAATCTTTAACTCATCCAAGGGATAGGAAATATCAATGGATGGGTTCATTGTGACTGTTAAAATCATAGGTCACCTCTTAGTCGTGGTATTCTCCGCGATCCCATTTTTCAAGGAATTCAGTGAAGAAGTTTGCGTCTGTTTGTCGAGCATTGTGACTTTCAAGGTGTTCAATTTTCGCAATCAATTTCTTGTTTTCTTCAGATGGTTTGTATTCAGCATGGATGAAAGCTTCGATGATATCACACATAAGCAATTCACCAGTAATCTTACCACCAAAACCGATAACGTTAGCGTTCAATTGCTCTTTAGCATAAAGGGCTGTTGTCATATCACGAACCAAGGCAGAACGAACACCTGGAACTTTATTTACAGCGTTGTTGATACCAACACCAGTACCACAGATACATACCCCAAGATCAGCTTGACCGCTAGTTACAGCTTCCCCTACTTTTTTACCAAAGATTGGGTAGTGAGTACGTGTATGGTCATAGGTACCAAAGTCAATAACTTCATATCCTTTTGATTTCAAAAATTCTGAAACCGCCATTTTTTCATCTGTTACGATGTGGTCACATCCAATTGCAATTCTCATTTTTAACTTACCTTTCTTACTATAATCTAATTAGCACATTTTGTTCAACATGTCGACACGAATTTGGTGACGTCCACCATCATATTTACCGTTAACAAATCCTTTAGCGATGTTTTTAGCCAATTCATCACCAACAAGTTGTGCACCCATAGTGATCATACGTGAGTTGTTGTGGCCACGAGTCATATAAGCTGAACGTTCGTCAGATACTTCTGCAGCAACCATTCCTTTGATCTTAGTTGCGACCATAAATGGACCAGCTCCATAAGCATCAATCACGATACCAAGGTTTTGTTCTTCTTTGTTTACTTCTGCAGCAACAGCGAGAGTCACATCAACAAAGTCTTGACCTTCAGCTGTAACATCCACAAGGTGGAAGTTTTCTTTTTCTAAGAAGTCTTTCACCACTTCTTTTAATCTCAAACCTGCAGCATCTGCACCGATAACAATAGACATATTGTATACTCCTTTTTATTTTTTCTAGGCTGGATTCCAGCAGTGTATTGGCTGTCTTTAAGAAACAGTCAATTAGTCCTCACAAACATAATATACTACTATTGTTTGAAAAAGTCAATAGTTTGTGTTTGTTTTTGTTGTTTATTTTTTTGATTTTTTATAAAACTTCTATCTCAAACCCTAATTCTTCAACCTGATTGGCTTCTAAGAGACGAACATTCTTCTTATCTTCTAAATGATTTTCTGCTGAATTTTAAGCAGAATGTCATTTCTCTTTTTAAAATCAAAAGGACGAGATTGTGGAAGCTCTGTGGGACTAATAGGTTGTGGCATTAAAATATCCTCCAATAGTTTTACTTTACTGTAACCGCCCAATAACGAAGTATATTGAAAAATCTCCAGACTAGAGAACTCACGGATAGTTCCTAATCTGGAGATTTCTTATTTGCACTTTTCTTGTACAACTTTAGTCCATGGTAAATAAGCCTCTAAAACCTCTTTGTTTACGAGAGTTTCCTCGTTTGGAAGACATTCTAGAAGATAGGATAGATATTTTTCACTATTTAGTTGATGACGTTTAGCTGTTTCCAACAAACTCATAATAATAGCTGTTGCTTTAGCTCCTTCAAA
>NZ_VMMQ01000047.1:0-4166 GCF_013277295.1 Streptococcus sp. 477 | reverse complement strand
TTTTTACGGGAAATTGCGGCACATTTTGATTGTGCTGTCCCTTCAGTATGGGCAGCTTTAAAGCAGATGAAGGTCACTTCAAAAAAAGATGACGAGCTTTAAGGAACAAGACCCAGAGAAAGTCGCTGAGTTTCTTGATATTTTGGATAACCTAAACGATTTACCAATCGTATATATTGATGAAACAGGAATCGACCGCTATCTCCCTCGTCCTTATGCAGGGGCTCCTAGAGGGGAGAAAGTCTATGAAAAGATTAGCGGACGTCGTTTTGAGCGAACTTCAATTGTTGCAGGACAGTCTAACGAATTATAAAAAAGCGTATTATTTATCTGATAGAAGTTTTGATTTCTGGTATGACTTACAATACATATATGTCGAGCTGAATATGTATGAAAAAGCACAAAGATTATTAGAACAATGTCAATTCAAAGTTTCACAGTTAGATTTATCTTTTCTAGAAGATTATTTGGTTATATCTTTAGAAATTTTATATAACTGCAATAAATTTAAACAAATGCAACCGTTATTGAAAATTTTAGATACACATTTTAGTGATAATGAAAAATTATCGGATATGAAAGAAACACTAGAAAGTGAAGTGAGCGAATATCATGAATAACTATCGAATTATCTTAAGAAAATATCCTATTGCAATCAATTTTTTTATTTTCAATTTGTTTTTTAAACTATCTATGTATACTTCAAAAACAGTTCATGCACTCTGGTTTGAAATGAATGATAGGCTCCCTAATTATGGTCTATCCTATTCTGCCATGGCATTTGCTGGCATCTTTTCATTTTATATTGGTAAAAAAATAGGACGATTTACCCCTCAAAGAGTGATTCAATGTGGTTTAATTTTATATAGTATTGGCTTATTTTTTAGGATGTTTCCTAATAACTCAGGCATTTCTATAATATCTGGTTTTGTTTCAGGAATCGGTGCTTCGGTAGTGTTGTTATTAATTAGAGTATGGATTGTGGGCATAGGAAGTGAAGAAGAACGTTCCTCTATTGTATCGTTGAAAGAATTTGCAGATGGAGTAGGAAGTTCTTTAGGCATGCTACTAGCAGGTTTTCTTGTCTGGATTTTAACATTCTTGTTTCAAAACGCTACACAATTGACTCTACTTTTTTCGAGCGTCCTTTGCCTGATTACTGTATTTCTAATTCCTCCTATTACTCAATCTCATAATGAGAGTGGCGATTTGGAGAAGGCTGAATTTAAACATTTTGCAAAAGCTAGAACCCTGCTTGTTGGAACTATAATATTCGGCTTCATTATGGGGGGAAGCGTAAGTTTATTTGCTCCATATCTTCCAGTTATTTTAAGCAAACAAGGTATAAATGTATCTGTTATTGGTGTAACATTGACAATTTTAGGACTACTGAGTACTTATTTCTCTTCTCTTTTTTCAGGTCAAAAAACCTCAAAATATAAAGAGTATATCTTTGTGGTCAGTGAAATTTTAGTGGGCTTATCAACAGCTTTATTGATATTTAATATGCAATTTTTATACTTGTTTCTTATTCTTATATGCAGAGCTTTGTTCTTAAATGGTTCTGTAATTAGTCAAGAATTAATGGAGTTGGATATGTATCCTAAAGAACAAATTTCATATTTCTATGGTATATCTCAAACTTCATATTTTATTGGAGATAGTTTAGGTGGATTACTTGGAGGGAATCTGTATGCAAATGATTTACAAAAAACATTAATCATTTTCTTTATCATTTCCACTATAAATGCAATTTCTTTGTTTCTTTTTTATAAGTATATGAAAAAGTAGGTCACAGGATGATGAAAATAAAAAATTTGGATTTAAATGATGCTATATTCCTATCTTATACTCAAGATAGTAAACTTTTATGGCATGATGAATTATTAGTAGATAATAATGGACAAATAATATATGACAAAGAATTTTCTGCAATACTATCAAATGATAATTTTATTTACATATTTAGTCTGGAAAATTCGTATTTAGTGTTATCTAGAATTAATATTAATCTAGAGCTTAAATTGGATACCTATAAACTAGTCAATATATCAGATAAAGCAGAGATACTAAATGTCTATTTTTATAATTCAGATATTGTTGTGATCATTTCTGATGATACAGCTTCTATCTCTCAGTTTCTTATTTCTTTTGAAGAGGAAAAACTTATCACTGCTATGATAAGTAATATTGGGGAGAAACAGGACTTGTATAGAGTCTATAATGATATTGAATTGCGGTTAATTTCCACACCTAATATACAGCCCAATCTAGAAATTGATGGAAAAATTATACAGAATTATCTATGTGATCGAGGAAATATGGTGTGCAGTCTTTACTCTACTACTCGTATATCTCTTTATAATTTCGAAAACGATTCATACTTAATAGAAAGTTTAGACTTGTTTTATCCTATTATTAACGCTATTTTAGACGAGTGGAATCTTTTTGTCATTTTGAATAGATTCGGTCGAACAACTTTAGTTAGTATTGACTTGAAAACAAATATGATTAAAGAATATGATTTTGAAGGGAAGATTGATTTTTGTTTACTTCAAAACAGTAGACTTGTTTTGAAGCATAGTACGATTGAAGGATTCGAGTTTTTACTTTTTGAAGATGGAAAATTTGAGACAATCTATAGAGATATGTCAGAGGAGTTAATAAGCAAAGAATTCTATTTTGAGAAGTTTGAAGGGATTCATTATAAGTCAAATAATCCAGAAAAGTTATTAGTTTCTTTACATGGTGGTCCAGAATCCTATGAATTTAATTCATTTACTAATGCTAAAATATATCGGTTTGCCTTGAACAACTCGGTAGATGTCTTGGTTGCTAATTATATTGGGTCGTCTTATTCAGTTAATACAGAATTATCAAATAAAAATTGGAATTATGTGATAGATGAATTGGTAAGAACGATTGAGTATATAGTGAGTAAAACAGTAAAAGATGTTAAAAAAGTTTATTTATATTCAGGAAGTTTTGGATCTATATTAGGATTACTACTGAGTGCCAGATTTTCTCACAATCTAGGTGGACATATATGCGTTTCCCCTTTGATAGATTTATCTAATCAAATAAAAAAAACAAGTGGAATGGAAAGGAAATGGTTTACTGATAAGTTCTCGACAACTGAAATTACAGAAATGTTTTCTGATAAGGTGTGGAAGAAAAATCTTCCTTATAAAACATTCATCATGCAAAGTCCTAGAGATAAAGTTTTAGATTTTTATTATATGAAGTCGACATTGAACAACTATAAATGTTTTGAAATTGATGAATTACCAATAAATGGTCATGGGCCTGAAACTGAATTTGAACTCGATATACTTAATCAAAGTGTTTTAGAAAAAATGAATAAATTATTTGTTGATTGACAATGATAATTTTCTGTAACCGTCCAATAACGAAGTATATTGAAAAATCTCCATATTAGGAACTATCCGTGAGTTCTCTAATCTGGAGATTTCTTATAGGGGCTGGAGCTCTTCTTGACGTCTCTGTAGGCGTTCATCAACTGACAAGTCTTCCCAGTCTCTTTCCAAGGCAAATAACTGGTCACAATAGGCTAAACCTTTAGCTCCTAAGGATGAGTTATCTGCTTGCTTGGGGGTCGCTTCAAAAAATTTCCTTCTCACATGCGCCCAACATCCAACAAGTTCAGCTTCTTCCAGTTGACGATAAGCTTCTAGGGGTTCGCAGTTTACCAAGCTCAGCGTCGCCTTGCTCCTAAACCTTGGACTGCTATTGCATAGGCAGAACTAGAGGACTAAAGTCCTAAGTTACTACCGCAACATATCACAATGCACATATCCAGAATAATCTCCTAGGAATTCTTGTACTACTGAACCACTTCGACGCTAATCATGGAGGTAGAGTGTGTTTGCTTGCTTCTCTGATTTTCCTGACAAAAAAGTCCAATAGTAAGTCAGCTGACTAGCACTCTCTAGAGCCCGATAAGAGGTTTCATCCGCATGAAGAAGAGCTTGTTCTAACAACTTTTCTCGTAAAAGGTTATAAAGGGACTCTAATAGTATTGACTCGTCTTGATATGCCAATTAGAGATTTCCTTACGTGTGATTGGTAAACCCATCTTAGCCCAATCTTCTTCCATAGGCTTCCCTCTCTGTTTTCTAACTTTATCATACTAAAAAGAAAGGCAT